>CAZWXC010000071.1:0-8556 GCA_964637935.1 uncultured Flavobacteriales bacterium
CTTTAGCTACTTGAACATCAGCACCATTTACAATCTTGATTTGGTAAGATCCTTTAGCAAGATCTTGTAAGTCAAGTTCGAATTGATTGTTAGCTAGTAAAGCATTGCTGATTGATTTCACCACTCTACCACTTAGGTCTATCACTTGCAGATTGATGTTGTTAGAAGAGAAATCACCGCTGATGGTTACCGAACCATTTGTAGGGTTAGGATAAACCAATAGTGCCGAAGCATTTTCGATTCCACTAACACCAAGTGGATCTGAAGTAATTTCAGTAGTCACAGTAGTAGATGTTCCACATTCATTGGTAATAGTAAGTGTTACTGTGAATGTTTGTGCTGCACCATTCCAAGGGAAAAGGTGACTTGGATTAGGATCAGTTGAAGTAGAACCATCACCAAACGTCCAGAAATATGTAGCATTTGCTCCAGCATTTTGAGAGGCTAAGCTGCTTAAGAAGAACAGGTTTGAAGCGTGACTATCATTGCTTATAACGGCTACAGGTACATCAATAACTTCAAAAGAAAAAGTATCTATGGTAGTACAACCGAAAGAATCAGTAGCAGTAATGGAATAGTCACCTGAAGTTGTGAAATCATTTTGAGCAGTACTTGTAGATGAACCACCACTCCAATTGTATGAAGTTGCATTTGCGATGGTTGCATTTACAGAGTAAGGCAAGTTAGTTTGACAAGCTTCTGCATCAACTAGTGTGATTTCTTCAGACTGTGTAACTAAAACATTAGCTTGACTCACGCATCCATCTTCAGATTTAGTAATTGAATATACACCAGGAGCATCCACCTCAAGTTGAGCAGTTGCCTCTCCGTTAGGGAACCAAGCATAAGTAGCGCTCGGGCTACCATTACCATCTGGGCTTAATGTTTCTGAGGCTCCGGCACATAAGTGAAGAGTAGCGTCAAGATTCACATTTGGCACAAAAGTCAAGCTTACATCAGCACTAGCAGTTCCACAAGAGTTAGTATATGACACACTCACAGGGAAAGCTGTTGATGCGTTTACCACAATTGAATTGCCATTTGACAAAATCGCGCTTGTTGCATCTTGCCAAATTACTGTTCCGCCAGCACCTACCATTAGATTGGTTTCGTTATTACAGATAGTTGTATCTGGACCGAGAGTAAGTGTGCCAACTCCTTGGAATTCAATAGCTCCGATATCAGGCGTGCTAGGATTACGCATGTTACCATTAAAGTCGGTTGTAATTCCAACGACCATTGCCGCTGCATCTAATGTGTCATTACACAAAATAGCGTTGATGGTATCTGTGAAGTTTGGATTAACATCAAAACTATTTAGGTCATTAGAAGTAGCATCTTGAAACGATTGTAAGCTGTTGTATGCAGCATTAAAATAGATTGGTGATGTACCTCCTGAGTAATAGTTATTATGGTCTAATCCAAACGTAATACCGCCTGTGTAGTAAGCTGCATTTCCTGTTCCGTAAGATGAGTTGCTGTCAATCGGCAATACTGCAAATATGTTGTTCATATATTCAGCAGCGTTGTTGCCTGAGGCGTAGAGTGCTCTAGCAGAAGCTCCCCCATCAAGTACCAAGAAAGTGTTATGATAGAAGTTTTTAGCACTTGCATTGGCTGTATACATACCGTAAACAGTTCCTGTTTCACCAGCTCTACCACCAATAAAGATGTTGTTAGCAATTGTTCCTCTATCAAACGGGTCGTTACCAATACCTTGCGAAATGTAGCATCCCATGTAGAAACCATCGGTTCCATCAGTAGGATAAACATGGTTGCCTATCATCTCAAAATCTCCGTTAGTATAGTAGCAATAGATACCATACATACTGGTGTAAATTGAGTTCGAGGTGAGAGAGTTATGGTTAAAAATCATGTCATCCTGATAGTAGTTGTAACAACCCATATAGTAGAAGTTCTCGATGGTATTACCTTCTATTACAGTTCCAGGCTCAAGTACAGTGGTTGAACTTCCGTAAGAATAAATACCGAAAGAACCGTTTTCAATATGGTTGTTAAAGTAACTGTTGTAACTATCAATACCAGATTGATTGTAAATAGTAGCATTTGTATTGAGTGTACTATTAATAGATACACCAACTAAGTGAGAGCGCTCGACTTTGTTGTAATCAGCTGAACTATTAATATTGATCACGTTTCCACTCGTAGTAGAATTTTTTATTGTCAAATCCTCAAACCAGATATAGTCAGCGCCATTTAATTCAATCGTGCTTGCACTTGTAGTGTTGTCCCAAATTACATCTGCAGAGTCTGAACTAGCAGACATGAAGATTACTGGAGAACCTGCACTAAATCTAGGAAATTCGGTAATTACAATTGGTTCGTTATATGTTCCGTTAGCAATTTCAAACCATACTGTGTCACATGTACCAAACATGTTTAAAGTATCAACGGCTCCAGAGATAGTACTGAAATCACCAGGAATATTGTAAACACCAGCTAAACCTGAAGTTAAACCTAATAAAGTAACAGAATCATTAATAGAAAGTGAGTCTGATACACCATTTGGAAGAGTAGTATAAACTATAATATCATCACCTTGGGTAAAGCTACCAGCAGGATTGGTGCCTGCTACTACTATGTTGGTATCGATGGTGAATGGTGGAATTACACCTGTCCAAGTAGAGGTAATAGGTGTGCCGTTGTTTATTACTAAATTAAGTGTAGCGTTAAAAAGTGTATCTGTTCCATAGTTCATCAGTTTAACTCTTACCACAGAATCACCGCCACAGTAAGGTAGCATTGGAGTTACTATTTCACTCACACCAGCATCGTTCATAGGTGGTGCTTGAATATTTATAGCATAATCTTCTACTTCGCCCCATGTAAATGAATAACAAGGGTTCATTGCTGCAAGACTTCCGCTTTCTACCACCATTACGCGCATTCCAGTTACTCCGGTAAGTGCCGTTGACGGAATAGTAATTGGTCCACCATGAACTTGGTAATAAGTTAAGTTTTGGGAGATAACTTCTTCTCCTGGATCAGCAAAACTTCCATTTTGATTGTAATCAATCCATACTTTAAAGCCAGTATTATAAGTGGTAGAACCCGTACAGTTATTTACGTAAGCCTCTAAATTGTAAGTATTGCCAAAAAATGCAGTTCCTACAACGCTTGTATTGTTAGTGTAGGCTTGACCACAACCTGTAGGTGAAGTGTATTGAATATCGGCAAATTCAAACTCTTCGATGTATCCGTAAGTTGTTGCTGTTGCGCCTGCTGAGCAGTAACAATTAAAAAATGGTTCAACGTCAACAAATACTGAATCAGAGAATGCTGCTGTTCCACCGCTACATGCTATTTCACATCTGTAATAAGTTGGTGTAGTAACTACAGTAGAGTAAGACCCTCCAGTAGCACCTGAAATGTCAGTCCAAACACCACTAATTAGCTCTTGCCATTGAAAGGACATGCCAATACCTCCGCTTGCTCCTGATAATGAAAGCTGAACAGGAGCGCTAGGGCAAGCAGAAGAAACAGAGGCTATTGCCGAACCTCCGGTAACGGGGTTGGAGCAAGGAGTGCTGAGTTCGTACATTACCGAACCGTTAAACATTCTAGGATTAAAGGTTGGGTTAGGAATATTTCCACCGTACCCTACGTTTCCTCCTACTGCCAAAGTCACGTTTGCATCAGAATACGTATTTGCGGTTGCAGTTCCGTTAGAATAGGAAACGTTACCAGAAAACAAGATATAGAAACGATACGTTTGACCCGAATTCATTGAAATGTTAATGTTTGAATTCAAAGGCACAACTGAACCAACACCAGCACCAGTAATACTTCCAGTAGCCAACTGACTCCAGCCTCCAGCTGTTGTAATAGTTGGTGCCCCCGTGAGTGAGGTTGTAGAATACCATAGTTGATAAGTACCAGATGTCGCTGAGGCAGTAGCCAGACCAAAGTCAGTGATATTGATACTATTGTTGGCGGCAACAGTAAATGTTACACCATTAGAAGAATTACCTCCATTTAGAGGTGGTGTGCTAGACACCGTCATTGTTTGTGAAAACAGGGTAAATGTTGTAAGCAATAATGTGCCTAGCAACATGAAAGACCTAGAAAAGGACTTCCATACATTTACTCTTTTTAAAAAGGTAGAGTGTTGTTTCATAAGTTAAATAGTTGGATTAATTAACACATTGAGGCCATGAAAATAGGAGTTATAAAGATGAAAACTCCAAATTCATCGTCTAAAAATTCAACTTTAACTTGAAAAAGTACTATTTAAAGGGTTTTTTACTTACGCGTCAGTTTTTACTTAAGAAGAACACATATCCCCCACCCTCACTGAGATAGCGAAGGTTTTTGTTACTAGCCAAAAGTTTGTCTTTATGTTGCACTTTACACACAATAAAAACTTTGTTATTTGCAATGTTTTCAGGTCTGAAATCTAAGTTTGATGGCATTTTTTCAGTGGTTTTTCCATAAAAATAATGCGCATAAGTCTTAAAATATGCGGGTATGAACACAGATTCAGAACCCTTATTCCCTTCAAAAAAATTAATCAGACTTCTTTGAGAGAATGATTCTATCATCGGCACAACCAAAATCATGGTGGATAAAAGGGATAAGGAAAGGCCAACGCTTAGGATTAAAAACCGCTTTTGCAAGGTGCTCTTGTGTATCCAAATCACTAAAGAAATAGTTGTCAAGAAAAGTAACCCAGCTATCCATTCTATTCCAAGACTCGGAATATCTGCGCTTAAGTTTCCTTGCACAAAAGTGTCCTTTATGTAAGGGATGAAAATGCTTCGGTTATAAAGCAGTATTGGAAATATGAAAATGGCGATTCCAATGATATATCCTAAAACGGCAACGCTCCTTTTCAACCAAATATTTAAGGATCTATTTTCTGATTGAACACGCACCAAGTACAAAGCTGCCAAATAGGTAAGCGGTATGTAGCTCATAGAGCTGTAGTGCACAATTTTGGTGGTTACGATCGAGAATAAAATCATCACTACCCAAAACAAGTATTTCATCCAAGCTGAAAGATAGAATTTGTCACCTTGAAACTTTCTAGAAAAAGCGGGGATTGCGAAAATAGAAGCAGGGAAACAGCCAATAAGTACCACCACAAAATGGTAGTAAAAGGGTTGGCTATGTCCGGCAACCGGCCTACTAAAGAGATCAATTTGGTATTGTATGAATTCAATCAAAAACCAAGGTCCGTTTTTGTAAACTTCGTAGCCAAACCATGCGCTTGATACTAACGCGGCTGTCATTGCAAAAACCAAAACGCTAATTGGTGAAACTCGTTTTTTGAATCGATTGAAAATCAGCCAAACAAAGAAGGTAAGTATTGCTAAAAGCAAACCAACTGGACCTTTTGTAAGAATTGCTAATCCTGAAAAGAGACCTGCAATGGCAGCATTTTTTAAAAGCCCTTTTTGAGGAAACTCAAGGGTTAAAAACAAATGGTAAACACTCAAGAATATGAACAAGTTGAACCATGGATCAATGATGCCAGATTTGAAATAGAGAAATGGTAAAATAGAGCCAGAATAGAGCAATGTCCAAGCCCAAGCAAAAGTTCTGTTCTGCCATTTTAAACCGATAGAAAATAATACTTGAAGAGTGACTATTCCGCATATGGCATTTGGGAATCGCGCGGCAAATTCATTGATGCCGAATGCTTTCATAGAAAGCACTTGCATCCAAAAAAACAAGGGTGGTTTTTCCCAAAACGGCTCAAAATTGATTTGTACTTGAAACCAATTGCCGGTAAGCAGCATTTCGCGTGCGCTTTCTGCAAAGTTTATTTCGTCCCAATCAAAAAGGTGCACGGCACCCAAAAAAGGCACAAATAGTAGGGCAGAATACACCAAAAGTATGAGCCGATCTTTGATCATGCTTAGCTTTTTAGTTTTTGTTCGACCCACGCTATTAAGCCTGTTTCGCCCCAGGTTTTTGTTTCAAAAAATTGGAAGGAGATGATTGCGAATGTGGAGCCAATGATGCTGCCTACATAAATATCTTCTAAAAAATGCTGGCTTAAATACACTCGGCTATAGGCGGCTGTCATTGCTGAAAGCATAAACGAAACTTTCAGGAGCTTGGGTTTGCTGATAAAAGTGAGCATACAAAAAAGTGAAAAAGCAGCCGTAGAATGTCCTGACGGAAATGAGAAATGCGAGTGCATGTTTACCCCATCAATTAGGTGTAGCTCAGCTATATTTTCGAAAAATTTGGAAGGACGAAAATGATCATCAAATACAAATCTCTTGAGCACTTGCGTGAAAATTGCCGAGCCTAAAAAGGCAATGATGGTTGCTACAGCGCTTCTGAATTGGAAAAGAATTAGGAGTAGAATCACAATTCCACCCACTAGTCCATCGCCTAAATAAGTGGCGTATTTAAAAAAAGCATCTCCAAAAGGACTATGCCATTGGTTGAGATATAGATGAATGTCGGCCTTAGAATAAAGTGCTAGAAATGGTAAAATGCTGATGATCCAAATGACCATCATGACTACAAAAATCCAATTGTTTTTTAGAAATTTCAATTCCCTTTTTGTTTGAAAATCTTGTTAGATCCTAAACCCCACTTGCTCATTCTGTATTGGAAAGATGTTTTTAAAACTCCCAAACCATAAGTAGTGCTTCGCGCGAAGTTGATGGAACTGGCATCTTCAAAGTATTTGGTAGGGCAGGTTACTTCTGCTATTTCAAAATCCGCATGAAAAATCTGACAGATCATTTGATTGTCGAATACAAAGTCGTTTGAGTTTGCTTCAAAATCTATGGTTTGCAAAATCTTCTTCGAAAACGCACGGTAGCCTGTGTGGTATTCGCTCAGTTTTTGATTGATCAGAAAATTCTGCGAAAGCGTAAGAAAGCGATTTGCAATGTATTTATACATCGGCATGCCACCGCGCAAAGCTCCTTTTCCTAAAATTCGGCTAGCCATCACAGAATCATATAACCCTGAACCAATCATATGCGCCATTACTGGGATAAGTTTTGGTGTGTATTGATAATCTGGATGAACCATAATGGTAATGTCTGCCTCAAGCTCGAGTGCCTTGCGATAACAAGATTTTTGATTGCCGCCATAACCCAAGTTTTGTTCATGTCTGATCACATGCTTAATGCCAATTTCCTTGGCCAACTCACTTGTTCTATCACTGCTTTTGTCATCAACCAATACTACGTCATCTACTATGTTGAAGTCGATTTCATCATAGGTTGTCTTGAGTGTTTTTTCAGCATTGTAGGCGGGCATTACCACCACCACTTTTTTACCGTGAATCATAGCGGGCGAATTTAATGAACTAGAATAAGAGAGCCTTCAATAAAAAAGGCCAAGGTTAAACCTCGGCCTTTTCATAAAATTTGAATGATGTTATTCTATAATTACACGTTTTGTAATCATCTCCTTATCGGTTTTAATGGTCATGAAATAAATTCCTTGACTCACACCTTTTAGGTTGAAGTTTTCAGTAACTGTGTTTGACGAAATTGGGATGAATGTATCTCTCACCACCTTGCCATCAAGCGAAGTAAAGGTTACAAACACACGATCAGATTTCACATTGTTAAAGTTTACGATAAACTCACCGCGGTTAGGGTTTGGATATAACTCAACACTCATGTTGTCTGCTACCTCATCAATACCAACACACGATTGCTCGATTACTATTGTGCTATCTGCAGACAAACATCCGTCAGCATTGCTTACTACCAACTGATAAACCCCTCCATTGTAAACAGTGATAAGAGGTGTGGTTTCTCCAGTGCTCCATAAGTAGCTTGATGCATCAACACCAGCTTCAATTGTGATGCTGAAAGGCTTGCAAACAACCGCTGAATCTGCTAAATCAAGTGCAATGCTTTGCGAAGTGTAATCTACCGATGCGCTATCTTCAATAACACAACCATTAGCATCCATAATGTTTACACTGTAGCTGCCAATGGCAAGGTTAGAGATGTTTGCGGTAGTATCTCCAGTTGTCCATGCAAAGCTCCAAGGCATTGTTCCGCCAGCAACATTTGCAGCAAGCGCACCATTGGTGTCATAGTTGCAAAGTGCATCTGTGATGTCAAACGTCATTGTCAAAGCATCAGGTTGGTTTACAGTATCAGATACCGAAATCATACAACCGTTTGCATCTGTTACGGTAAGCATATATGCTCCAGCGGCCACATCGCTTATCGAAGTAGTGGTATCGCCACTATTCCAAGCCAATTGGTATGGTAAAGTTCCGCCAGTTGAGGTTGCTTCTATGCTTCCTGATAAATCACCAAAACAAAGTGGCTCTGCGATTACTGAGGTAGATGCCATTAGCATGTTCGGTTGATTCAAGGTGATAGACTCATCGTTCATACAACCATTAAAATCGGTAACGGTCACGGTAAATGTTCCAGACAATAATGTTGCAATAGCAGCAGTATTTTCTCCATTGCTCCAGTTATAGTTCAAAGTTCCGGTTCCACCTGTGGCCAAGGCTGTGGCAGTTCCTGTGCTGTCTTCAAAACAAAGTAAATCTGTTCCAGAAACAGTTATTGAAATTGAATCTGGTTGATCAAC
>CAZWXC010000072.1:0-8552 GCA_964637935.1 uncultured Flavobacteriales bacterium
CGCCATCAATGTCTGAATTTCCACCGCTTACACCCGTGTTTGCTGGGCTTCCTGCGTCCGCAATACCATCACCATCAGTATCATGACCTTCAATAGCATCAAGCTCACCATCATCATCAGAATCTGTATCAGTATAATCTGGATTTCCTGTTCCTTCAGTATTTACCGGAACGAAATAAACACCGCCATTATCTGGATCATAAGCATCATCGATACCATCGCCATCACTATCTAACCCGCTTGGCGCAACGTAGCTTGCGGTAGCTTGAGCTTCTGTATTATCAATAATACCATCATTATCAGAGTCAAGATCCAGAAAATCTACATTTCCGTTTGAATCGGAGTTTGGAAGCGGAAGCCCAACCCCACTAGTAACTTCACCAGGCCCACTTCCGCTATTCACATTATCAACAAAATCTGCTATTCCATCATCGTCAGCATCAACCATAGAATTTGGATCTCCAGATATAGGATAATCAACTTCTCCATCTTGATTTATATCAACACCACCAGCTTCAATAATATCGGTGATTCCATCATTGTCACTGTCCTTATCTAAGTGGTTTGGAATTCCATCGCCATCAAAATCATATATATCTGGAATTCCATCACCATTATTGTCAGTATAATCTGTAAGGCTGCCATCTCCACTATTTCCGTTATCACTTGTGTCGAGCCAATTAAAAATGCCATCGCCATCTTCATCACTATATGGATCATTGCCAGCACTTTCTGCATAGTTTGGAAGACCATCATTATCAGCATCTAAGTCAATATAGTCTGCAATTCCATCGCCATCTGCATCAAGCATTTCTCTCCAATCTCGTTCGCTTGTGAGGTTAGCTGAATTTACATCAGGAAAAGAACTTGAAGTTTGACCATTATTGGTTGAACTAAGAATTGGGTGAATTCCAAAGTAGTTATCATAAGAATCAAAAAGCCCATCATTATCTGAATCAAACAAGCTAATTACTGTGTTTGGAATGAAATCACCATCTGTATCCCAACCTTCAATTTGATCTGAAAAACCATCATTATCTGAATCGGTATCGATATAATCGGGCATTCCATCAGCATCGGAATCAATTGGTGTGATGGCAACTCCGGTAACTGCTACACAAGGATTACAATGCACATCAAATGCATTATCGAGGCCATCTTCATCCGTATCAAATCCAGTTGGATAAATTGGGGTTGAAGATGAAATTTGAGATTCAATTAAATCAACGATGCCATCATTATCAGAATCAATATCGTACATATTGTATTTCCCGTCTCCATCTGTATCAATTAGAGCTAAAGCTGTTCCACCATTATCAGCATCAAATACATCCGCATATCCATCACCATCCGTGTCAGTATCGTCATCAACTCTTCCATCGCCATTCGAGTCAACTCCACCAGTTTCAATTATGTCGGCAATACCGTCATTGTCACTATCTAAATCTATATGATTAAGAATACCATCGCCATCCAAGTCATATACATCCGGGATTCCATTACCATCGCTGTCTATGTAACTGGTATTAGATCCATCACCTGGCGTATAATCATCGCTTAGGTCATTCCAATTTAGGATTCCGTCACCATCAGCATCGCCAAAAGGGTCATATTCATTGAGCTCAATAGAATCTAGAATTCCATCATTATCATCATCTATATCTAAAATATCGGTAATACCGTCCTTATCAGCATTACAGGTATCTATCCTAATTATTGCTTCAAAGGCTGAATAACCATCGCTGCTGTAACAGAGTGATACCGTATCAAAATATGCTGCGAAAAAAGTTCCTGATTTGACATGCTCTAAATCAGGAACCAAATTGGTGTCTGACACTGGAAAAGAAGTATGCCAAGTAATTATTAATGGATACGGAACACTATCAGCAGCAAAGTTTTCAGTGAGGCTAATTGAAGTATCTGGGCATGAATTGTAAATACAATTAGGTTCAACAATTTGAACCATTGACACCTCAGTAGAATAACAATCTAGTGTTCCGTCATAAAATGTTGCGAAATAAATGCCCGGACCTACCGAGGTTATATCTGAAATTTTATTTGAATTTGTGACCCACTCACTTGAATGCCAAGTTAATGAAGTGCCAAAAGGCACATTAGATGAAGAAATAGAAGAAAGGTCAGCAGTTCCTAATTCACAATCTGCAGAAATAATTAAACAATCTGTCCTTTTAACTTCAACCGTTTGCAAACCGTAACCGTAGCAATCGTCAACGGTGTGATAATATGCGGCATAATAAGTTCCAACAGAAACAGCAGTATCTTGGGTAATTCTATTCGCAGTTGATGGTGAGCTGCTCGTATGCCAAGTTAAGATTGAGTTTGAGGGAACATTATCAGCGGTAATTGTAGATAAATCAGCATAACCCGTTATGCAGTCTACATATAATTCAAGATTCTGACTTTTAAGTACATTAAAACAGAACAGACTGAAAATAACAATCAGTGTAGATTTCACAGATGATATGCTTAGGTTTAAATGGACTTTCATGACCTAGTTCTTAATCAACATTGGTTTTTCATTTCCTGCAGCACAACAGGTTTCTATAGTTACAGAGATGGAGGAGGTTTGACCATAGCTATAGTCAAGACATCCGTTAGCAGAATCGTCAAAAGCAGCGTAGTAAGTTCCAGCAGGCACGCTTGTTGGCGTGGCAATTAAATTTCCAGAAGTAGCGGGTGTAGCACTGTGCCAAGTAAGAGTTGAAGTTTGCAAATTTGAGGCTGTAACGGAGTTAAGATTAGCGGTAGAATCATTTGGACATGTATTGCTTAATGTCGAAGGCGCTAGAAGGGGAGCCACTGCTCTACATGGAAAGGGTTGAGGGGCACAAGTTGAATTAGTATTTGATGAATTTTCGGCCCATGTGTATCGGCTTCTCAAAGCTGTTGAGTTGTAAAGAAAATCGTAAATCAATTGTGCATAATTGGTGTTTAACTGAGAGTTGTTTCTTAGCACCGTAGAGGTGCCATCACTTGCGGATAAAGGCCCAAACAACTCACCTGAAAGAATTGCAAAGCCTTGTATTCCGCAAGTATTTGAACCGATTTCTTGACCTGGAAATTCGGGAACAACAATGTCAAGTACCTGAACTGATGAACATGGAGTAATAGCTGCAGATAAGCCAAGCATAACGCAGTTTTCAGGTGGCACATTTCCAAGAAGCGAGAACGTTTCTGAGGTATGTATACTGGTCGCACCAGAGCTATTAAGCAATAAACATCCGTTACCGGGATGGTATGCTGGTGCTGGAGTAATTCCAGGAGCACCTGATGCAGTTTGAGTTACGGTGACGCTGTTGCATAGAAGTGCCGATGCAATGTATGCCGATGCATATGAAGAAGTGCTGGAGACTGAAGTTCCCTCCATGTCACAAATAAGTATACCGCCATTGGTCACGTATGATATTATTGCTGTTGCTTGTGCTAATGAAATAGACCCGTCTCTTGACATTATCATTACCACATCGTAACCAGCAAACCCTGTAACGGTTGTTGGAAGAGATGATATGTGTGTTGGAGATATCCAATCGTCAGTGCGTGTTGATCCATCGCCTGTGACTGTAGCAAAAACATTGTCAAGTACTGAGCCATCAACAGTTCGAAAAGTACTCTCATTATAGTATGTTTTGATGTTAAGGTTTTGTCCTAAACCTTCGAATTGCAGAAGAAAACACACCATACCAACTATTGCGAAAAGATGTTTGATGAATAAATTTTTTGAAGTCATGACCAAATTATTGGGTTGGTTAATATTCGAGGAGGTTCTTATTGTTTAATAATTATTGGTGGTTGGTTTCCTGCTTCACAACATGGTGATATGGAAACAGAAACCGAATCAGACTCAGAAAAGTCGTAGGTATTGCAGCCATTTGCCTCATCATTAAATGCTGCGTGATATGTTCCAGCAGTAATAGCGCTTGAATTTGATACTAGATTCGAGCTATCCACTGGAGTGGCAGTGTGCCAAGTAAGAACTGAAGTTTGAATGTTTGATGCAGTTAAAGCAGATAAATCAGCGAAATAACTAGGGCAAATATTACTTAGACTAGAAGTTGATAATGCAGGAGCCGAACACCTACAAGGAATCTTATCTGGAGGACAAGAAGTATTAATATTAGAAGACGTTCTTGCCCAACAGTATCGTGCTTTCATTGCAGCAGGGTCGAAGAGAAAATCATAAATCAATTGAGCGTAGTTAACATTAAGTTGTGTGTTACCCCTTCTAGGCACAGATGAATTTCCAGAAGCTAATGGAGGTAAGTTGTCTCCACAAAATATTGCGAAGCCTTCTATTCCACACGTGTTTGACAACATTTCTAGTCCTGGAAGTGGAGGAACTATAAAATCTAAAACTCCTGGACCTGTGCATGTATTGGTAACGGATAATTCCGCTAGCATTATGGCACTTTCTGAAGGAACATTATAGAAATAATCAATATTGTTGCTATTTACTGGAGTAGTTGTTGCTCCATTACTATTTAATAACAAACACCCATTACCTGGATGGTAGGCATTTACATCATTATTATGAGCAAATGGCTGGGTACGAGTTACATTCTCTGTTCCACAGAAAAGAGAGTTTGCCAGGTATGTTGATGCAAGAATTCCTCCAGACCCGCTGATACCTGTTCCATACGCTCCGTAAATCAAGATTCCGCCATTCGTAACAAATTCAATTAGAGCATCTAATTGAGCATACGTCAAAATTCCGTTTGCCATTCTGACGATTACCAAATCTATCCCGTTAAAACCACTAACTGAACTTGGCAATGAACTGGAATTATTACTAGGCCCCGCCCAATCAGCTGTTCTGACGGCTCCGTCTCCATTGACCGTAGCAAATACTGCATCCAACACCGAACCATCAATCGTTCGCGCTACAGTGTTCGTAGTATTGTTATAAGTTAAAACATTCAGATTCTGGCAAAAACCAGAATTTCCATAATGGACAATGATGCCCAGAATGAGTAGAATTTTTGAAATCCTAATGTTTGTGAGAGTCGAATTCATTTGCAACATTTTTTGATGTCACAAAACTCCTACAGTTCACATTTTTAACGATTAGGATTTGATCTAATCTGTTATAGTAAGAAAACTACAAATTGCAGATTAACTATCGTACATGAAACCTGATACTGATTGACATAACTTGAGTATCATCCTTCTGATCTATGGTAATTGTGCCATTAAAATCTACCACTAACTGTGAGATTAATGCCCAGCCCATTCCTGATGAAACACTTTTTCGTTCTTTTTGGCTTTGGCGAATGTCTTGGACAATCATCCTTAGTTTTCTGAAAGAATGAACATCCGTTTTATTAGAAACACTAATAAAAAATTCCTTGTTTTTAATAGAAAGATTACACTTTACAATGTCATTTGGCTCGCAAAATTTCAGCGCATTGTCTAACAAATTTCTAGTAATGATAGAAATGGCAGCTTCATCTCCTATTCCGGTCAAATCATCTTCCACGAGAATTTCTAATTTGGAAGATTTTCCAAAAGCAATTAATTCATACGGCTCACGAAGCGGTTTCACAATTTCTTCAAGTACAAGGTAAACTCTCGCATTAAAGCTATGACCTTGTTGAGCTATTCCCCATGATAGCATGTTTGACAATAAAAGATCGATACTTTGACCTACGCTATCTATGTGCGCTCCAACAGCATTGATTCTTTCAATATCATTTCTTCTAGTCAAAAGCTGCAAGCTTTGAGCTAGCCCCTGATACATTCGAAGAGGGCTCCTTAAATCATGAGCTATGATTTCAATTAAACTATCTCGACTCTTGATTAATTCATTCAACTTTGAATTTATTTTTCTAACCCTCAAGTATAAAATCAATATGCCTAATATGGCTATAATCAATACGGTACCAAATTTTATAGAAAGCCATAGTCGTTTTTCAGATTCATCATTTTGTAGTTTTAGATAGGATATTTCTTCTTGTCTTTTTAATACTTCAAAAGTCTTATCGGCTTCAATCCTCTTATTTTCTAATTGAAGATTTGCACTAAGCTCTTGGTATGCTACAACCTTTTCGTAGTATATGATAGCACTATCAAGTTTGCCTACACTCTTATATAAATCTGCCATTAATTTGGAGTATCTGTAAGCGAATGTTGTTGAAGACAGGTTGGAATCTATAGGTTCTGAAAGCGCAGCTTTTTTGAGAGTTACAATAGCCTCATCATAATTTTTCATTCGGGCATACGCTATTGCTTGATTGTAGTAGTAGCCATTATTTGTTGATCCGGTAAGGCTACTTTCATTTATGAGCTCTTCAAATAAATCCACCGATTTCTGATACAATCCAGCATTCTCATATAAAAGGCCAATCACAGTTTTGGCTGATTGTAATAGAGGATGACTTTTAAGCTGGACTTTGTTCTGAATTTTGTCGTATGAATCTAAATACCCAATCAGCATTTTAGGTTTTTCCTTCCAAATTTCACCTGACGGATCTAAGGAATGAACGGCTAAAAAACCCAACAAATTAGTTACTGCATAATCATCATTGAATGCTTCTTTGAGCACTTCCTGAATCATCTCATTGTAAAGTGTAGATTTTGATATTCTATGATCACTGCTGTAATTGCTATTGATCCAAAGTACTTTTGAAAAAATTCGCCCGTGCACTTCTTTTGAGCCAGCTTTCCCAAACAACTGAATCGCCTTAAAAATAGGAGCATTAGCTTCGTTAGTGCCATAAGCCAACATTCCTTTGGCCATAAGCACCATCGCTAAACGAAGTTCGTTCTGAATTGTATCTAAAGAATTTTCGAATAATGAAGAGAAATAATCCTGGTTTTTGGTTGTGTAATTCGGATTACCTAAAACAAAAACTATTGAACTATCCAGTGGGCCAAGATTTGCATCAGATAAAAATTCAGGTTTTAAAAAGACTCTATCTATGTAATCTCGAGCACTTTTAGGTGAAAACGCATTTTGCGCCTCCAAGCTTTGAAGACATAGAAGCCCGAAAAAACAAATCAGTATAAAAACTCTCCTCTTCATCGAGCGAACCAGCTATGTTTTATAAAATGAATGTAATCTCGAAAGTGCGTCAAACTCGCTTTGATTGTTTACACCAAGTTTTGAATATATTCTAGTTTTTTGAGTGCCAATGGTAGAGGCATGTAAATTAAAAGACTTTGCAATTTCCAAATTAGAATATCCCATGGCCAACAATTTGGCTACTTCTAATTCTCTCTTACTTAGGATTAAGAATGGATTTGCTGGAGTTCCTTTTGTCAATTCATCTAATAGAATATCTTTTACTTCATCAGAAATATATTTTTTACCTGAGATTACAGTTTGAATAGCCTTGGTCAATTGTTCTTGTGTTGAGCCTTTACTAACAAAGCCATTGGCACCTAATCTTAAATAGTGAGATGCATAAATGGTTTCGCTAGCACTACTATGGATTAATACCTTTTGGTTTGGATTGATTTGAAAAACCCTATGCAAAATTGAATGAGTATCACCCTCAGGCATAAAAACATCTAAAATTATCAGCTCGTAATTGTGCTTATTCAGATTTTCGAAAGCATCGCTTATTTTATTGCTGTTATCAACGGTAAATCTTAAACCGCAATGATCCAATAGATTCTCAATACCGAGTGCTATCAATGGATGATCATCAACAATCAATATTCTTTTTTCCATAGTGTGCCTTTGGCTCTACGGGAAATTCATTACTTAGAAAGTCAGATTATTTACACGCGTAAAATTATTCCGATTATCCTCGATCTGTAATATTTGCCCATATACTTTGCAAAATAGGACAGTAATCTGAAATCACAAATGAAATGTCTGAAAATTCAATCTTGTAATTATTTACTAATGGAGAAAACTATTTAATTGTTGACAATAAGAGGAAGTGCCTCAGTCTTGAGGTCAGAGTAAACAATCACATTGTAAGAACCAGCGGCAAGATTTTCAAGCGTCACTAAAGACTGTTGATTTTCAAACTCTGCAACTTTTTGTCCGAGCATATTGTAGACCTCCACACGCTCTATTTGATCTGAATTGAAATCAATATACAATGTTCCATTGCTTGGATTAGGATAAAGAACCAATGGAAGTTTTTGGTTTGAAAAATCTAACTGACGTACTGCGCTCAGTGTCGATTGTCCATCAAAATCAACTTGTTTTAATCGATAATAAATTCGACTTGATAGTACGTTACGATCTATCATTTGATAATCGATCTGAACATTGCTGTTTCCAGCTCCCTTTTGAATTCCAACTTTCTGCCAAGTCAATAGATCTGTACTTCGCTGTATTTCAAAATAATCGCAATTTTTCTCGCTAACAGTAGACCACAGAATTGAAGCATCATTTTGGCTAAATTTTTCTGCACTAAAAGAGATTAATTCGACTGGAAGCACTACTGAATTTACCCCTACGGTATATGCAACTCCGCCACCTGTAAGGCTAGACACATTTTCCATTTGAATGTAATCCACCCCATCTTCCGTTGCCATGATAATGGCATAAACTTGCCTTGAATCTAAGATTCCAGAAG
>CAZWXC010000073.1:0-8549 GCA_964637935.1 uncultured Flavobacteriales bacterium
GACCTCTATACGGCCGCGATCCGCGGCACCTTTGCCGTCGCGGCGCTGCTGATCGCCGTGATCGGTGGACGTATCGTTCCGAGCTTTACCCGCAACTGGCTTGCCGCCAGCCGCAGCCCGCACACCGCGACCATGCCGGGGCCGATGAAGGCCTATGACAAGGCCTCGATCGCCCTTCTGGCGATCGCATTGCTCGGGTGGGTGATGGGTCCAAAAACTCCATTTCCAATCATTTGATTATAATAATCCACTGCAATTGCTGGTTCAGTGGTAGGGCCAACTATGGCACCAGACTGCACAAAATAACTCAACCCGATTTTCTCGTTATCCACAATACCATCGTCAAAGCCAAAGCCGTTTACATATTCTCCTTGTTCTACTCCAGGTTGGTTATCAGCACCATCATTGTCCATAAAAATTCCGCTTAAAATTTTCACACCTTGAGCGGCAACATTATCTCCATATCCAGTGATTCCATTTTGATCTTCATCAAAATCATCAGCATTGTATCCAAAAAAGAGATTTCGGAGAGGATCACATCCTATAAAATCATCCTGTGAATTGCCTATGTCGAAATCGTTCCAAAGTCCTAGATAAACCTCATCGTAATCATTACCAGATCTATTAGTGATTTCGTAGTGCATAAAAAGGGTTTGATTTAGAGCAGAGTCTTCGGGGCAATTAAAACCATACGCCATTCCGCGCACTTCAATACCCATTTGGGCACCACCACTTTCGGTATTTAACGACTTGTTGTCATTAAACATGAAGTAGACTGATTGATCTCCACGCATTTTTGGATAGTCAAAACCATTGGTGGGATTGTACTGACCATCGTTATCAGTGTCAACAAAGGGCGCTAAATATGCACTTTCGTTGTAAGGACTAAAATTGCGCCCGTTACCCGGCCAATCTTGCACCACTTGTGGTGGAATTTGAGCAGCAGGATCAACGAGCCACTGGCTTAACTCACTTTTATTGATTTTCCAAAGGCGATTGTACTGTGCATCGGTTGAGTCATAAACCTCAGCAAATGGCCCAGCGTCAAAATCTCGACCTGTCTGGAGAAAGCGCTCAGCTGCCAAATGCAACTGCCCTGCCTGATCAATGCCTCCTATCCAGAGAGTAGATGTAAAAATCGTTCCAGGACCAGTTGTATCGCCTGGTGCACTTGGCACATACATGCGCATTTGATTATAATCCCAAAAGTGATTGCCCTTGGCACTTAAAAGAACGTTGTATGCGTTACCATCAAAATATTCGGTGGCATCCTGCGCTTGAACATGACCAAGAGCCATGGCAAGCATCATTATTAGTGTAGTTGATTTTTTCATGATTCGTTGTTTTAGCGATTGGAGCTAACCTAGTCATGAATAATGGCTTTTTGTGCTTGAAATCAAGCGTTAGGAGCGCTAGATCAAGAGTTTGGTGAAAGGCATAAGTGAACGAGAAAAACCTAATTCTAACTACATTCCACCGCAATAAGATTGAATCACACCGATCAACCTCTCTTGGCCATCATAGCACCGATGCCAGCCGAAATTGGACCGATCATGATGATGACAGAATCACCACCGCTATAAACCAACGAACCAATGGTCATTGCTATGCCAACTCCCGCAATGATAAATCCAACATTTCGGTACGACAATCTAATTTCGTCACTCGCTTTTTTTACTTCGCTTCGGATAACAATTCTGTCTGCGATTTTTATTATCTCCATGATTTCTGCGTGATCTACACCTTTAGATGCTAATTCATTTTTCAGTTCTGAATAAGATTTCCCATTCAGTTTTTGCTCCACGCAATAATCAACAAGTGCCGCTCTCATTGGTCAAAAATAATGAGAACCAACGTAGTTCAAGAAGCGCGCGTCTCAACATCAAACCCATTGATCATGAAATCTTTATACACCACACTTTTTGTACTTTCCATTCTTTTTGTAAATGCATCAGAAGTTGTTCCTTTTCAACAAAAAGCGCCAAAAGCACAGCATTTAAAAGAAGTAAATAAGTTTTGGGAAGGGAAACCTGCAAGCCAAGAACAGATCGCTTTTGCTTCCGAATCAGATCGTATTCAAGCCCACCTTTTTGGTGTTTATGATTATTTAAAGTCTAATACTCCCAAGGGTTTTAGCAATGATCAGCTCGAAAAAAGAGCTGGACTTTTAGCAGAATTGAAGCTTTATGCGCAAGCACGAAGTTTTCCTAGAAACACGGGGCACACCGAGCGCACACCTTATTTTATTGATCAATTCAATACAGCATGTGCGGTCGGAAACTTGATGCTGAAAGCAGGCAATGAAGACTTAGCATTGTACCTAAAAGAAAATTTCAACTTCAATTACATAGCTGAAATGCCACAAAAAGAAGTGGCGCTTTGGGCCAGCAATCATGGTTTTGAAGTTTGGGAATTGGAATGGATTCAGCCCGCATATCCGTTTTACCCAAGCACCCGTTTTCAACAGAAAAACAACCAGTTAATGTCGCCTGTAAACAAGGTGCAGTATATCGCTGACTTGGAAATGACGTGCTATGCAACGAAAGGAGAAAACATCTATGCTTCGTCATTTAACTGTGTGAAAGATGACGGCACCTTTATGGATTATGGGTATAATTTGAACGGAAACCCAATGGATTTTGAATTTGGATTTGATGGCAATATGGTAGTTGGTGGCGAATTCATTTATGGTGACTCTACCTATGGTTTAGCCATCTTAGCAGATCCGGATACACGCACTTTTTGGAAAATGCCAAGTCAAGAAAAGTACATCACCCGAGCCGTAGCGATTGACGGAAATACGCTCTATTTTTCGGCCGAGATTTCTGATTCAGACACCAAAATTTATAAATGGGTGGCCGGACAAAATTCACCTACTGAAATTGCTACCGTAAACGGCCGAGTAAACGCTTTAGAAAATCGAGTTTCTCAACTTTTTATCGCAGGAGAATTCACCACGGCCACCAATGGAAATGGAACTGTTTCTAATTGTAACAACATTGTTTGGCTTCAAAGCAATATTTTAAATCCAATGGCCGAAGGTTTTGATGGTTATGTGAATCAAATGAGGGTGATTGATTTTGAAGTGTATGCAGTTGGGTTTTGTAACAACCAAGACTATTCTGAAAAAGGTTCTTGCATAAAAAAATGGTCTATTGCTAATTGGGAAAGTTTGAGTGCTGACACTTTTGGGTTTTATTCTGGAAATGATAGCGCTCAAATCTTTGATATTGTCAAGTATGGCGATACACTTGTTTTTGGTGGAAATTTTAGAATAGATGATGGAGGAATAATGTATACTAATGTTGGCTACTCTTTGGGAACAATCAGTGACAGCATGGTTTTTGAACCAAAATCATATATAAATGGATCGGTAACATCACTTACCGTAAATGGTGATAACAAACTCGAAATTGCAGGCGATTTTACATCTTACACTTATCACATGCCAGGGTCAGCTTCTTGGATTCAATATGCAGATGAAGCCGTAATGTATTCAGGGCAAATCGCCTATGGTTTAGTTGGGACAGAAGAAATTTTGAATTCAAACAATTTGACCTTATATCCAAATCCCACAAATGGAATCTTAAACCTCAGGTCGACAGAAAACATCCTAAAAGTGAATGTTTACGACCTTAAAGGAAGTTTGATCTTAGAAAGAAACACCTCGCAACTGAATGCACAAACATTAGATGTTTCTTCCTTAAAGTCAGGCATATATGTGATTGAATTGGTGGATCAAAAAGGAAGCAAACTGCGCAATGAGTTTGTGGTAAACTAACGCAGCTGGTTCAGCACATGGCTTGCTTGCCACAAATGACGCTGGTTGTGGTAAATCACAAACTTAAACGTGCTTCCCAAATTGAATTTGATCACGGGCAAAGTGATCTTGCATTTCACTTTTGAGATGTTCACGCTTTCAGCTTTTTCTAGCATGGTTAGCATTTGATGCTGCTGTTTCAAAAAGCGATCGAGAATGGTGATCGTGAGTTTTGAATGATCAGGATTCATATTCTTGAACGTGTTCATGCTGTTGCTAAGTTTATTGTCTTTTGGCAACATGCCGTTTGCCGTTTTCTCTGCAAACCAGCCGCCTTTAAATTCAGGATCGCTATTGATTTGAGTAGCCGCTAAAATTCTCTTTTCAAACTCTGGCAAATAAAAATCTCCATACAGATTCAAATGTTCCAAGCATTGTAATACACTCCACTTTTCTGAGCCTTCTCGCCAGTTGAGTTCATCTTGCGTTAAAGATTTCCACTTTTCAGCTTGCTCAATAAATCGCTCGGTTCGCTGCTTTAAATCGTTCAATACTTGGCTTTGTTTCATGCGTTTGAAATTTGAAGCGAAGTAAGAATAGTCTGAAAAGATGAGTATTGATTGAAATCAAGATTTCGGGGTTACCGGAATAGCGGAAAGATTCTTTACCTCAGAGAGCGCGGAGGAGGCACGGAGGATTTTGAGAGGTCCAGCCACGAATTACACGAATTGCACGAATGCTCTGGATCAGCAATCCTGACAGGTTTTTGAAACCTGTCAGGATTAATACGAACAACCAATCTTCCGAAGCTCTCAGCATTCTAAAACAACGCTACATTTTTAACTCTTGAATTGCGAATTATAAATTCTGAATTTCAAATCATGAATGGCATCGCTACGAATTCATTATCCTACTCAGCGTCTCAGGCGTCATGCGCAAATACGAGGCAATGTACTTTGCCGGTATTTCTTGAAAAAGCCGTGGACTGCGGGCTTGCACACGCTTCAATCTTTCGATTGGTGAAACGGTAAGCAAGTCAATTTCACGCTCCATTTGTTGCTTAGCTAAGTTTTCTAAAGCAGAAACATAAAGCTGCTGTAAAAACTCATTGGACTCTTTTACTTTATAAAAACTAGATCGTGTATAAGCTCTGACTTTGGTTTTTCTGATGGCTTGAAAATATAACTCTGATCCTGATTGATTTATAAAACTATTGATCGAATTCATCATTGAGCCTTCATACCCAAAACGAATGGTATGTTCCTCATGTTCAGAAACATAAAACGCATGCACTGCGCCTGAAAGAATGTGATACAATCGTTTTTCCACCTCACCTTCTCTGATCAGAAAATCTCCTCGATCGAGGGTCAAATCTTCAAATTCTAACCCTTCAATTTGTTCTAGAATTTGGATAAAGGAATCGGTGGTAGACATCTGTCAAAAATATATTTACTTGTTATAGAGCATGATGCTTTTGGCAATGGCTTCTGCCATTTGCTCTAGGTATTCGGCAGAATTCATTTGCTGCAGATCTTCTGCATTGGTCATGAAACCAAGTTCTACAAGTATGGCAGGAACTTCGCTTTCTGTCAACACAAAATATGGTGCTTGTTGTATTGCCCTTATTTTCAAATTTTGACTTTTAAGCTCAATTTCAGTCAATTGCGCTAATTTTTGACTCTCAACAGCGCGTTCGTCTTCGCCCTTTGGAATATAGATATCAATGCCAGAGGCAGATTCAGTTGCCGAATTAGCATTGGCATGCAGAGAAACAAACACTGCGTTTGGATGAAACATGGTGAAGTCTACGCGCTTTTTAAGTGACATGGTTTCATCTGCCGAACGTGTTAAAACAACATTCACTTTTTGTGCTTCTAATTTCTGCTTCAGCATCATCACTGCTTTCAAGTTGATGTCTTTTTCTAAGTGATCAGCTTCCACATTTCCACCATCATCACCACCATGGCCAGCATCTAAAATCACAGTGAATACGGTAGAGTTTTCAACGGTTTTTTCCCGTCCTAAATTCATCAATTCTCCTACAAAATAAGATTTAGGATCTTGTACTTCTTGGTTTAAAACCACCTCAAAATGAAGGTGCGGACCTGTGCTTCGACCTGTGCTGCCACACGTAGCAATTTGCTCACCAACAAGCACCTCTTGTCCTTGTTTCACAAAGGTTTTTTGCAAGTGAGAATAAGTCGTAGAAATACTATCGTTATGATCAATAATAATCCTGTTTCCATAGCCTGATTGGTCAGCTACTACACTGCGCACCTTGCCACTTTGTGCCGCCAATATTGGTGTGCCAAGCGGAGCAACTAAATCAACGCCTTTGTGCAAATGGCGGGTTTTGTTTAAAGGATTTACTCTCGGTCCAAAAGGCTTAACGCTCGTAATGCTTTCTTTGGCCAAGGGCAATTGAAACAGAAACAAGTTTGACGATTCTGTTGGCTCACTCGTGAATTTGTATTCAACCGAATGTTGGTATGAAAAAGCATAACCCAAACTCGCTACAAGCGGCAAAAACATTAAGTATTTCACTTTGTGAACCGTGCTAGAATGATGGTGATTCATCGTCTTTATCCTTCGCCCCAAGGCGTGCATAGAAAACGATTGATAAAATGGATTTTGATTTGGAGACTTCACGGTCAGCTCTATCAATAATTTACTGTATTGCGCAGAAGGCATGCGGGTTTGAATCCATTGATCAACCTGAAACTCATGAATGGTTTTCAGCTCTTTTTGTAAAAACCAATACAGCGGATTATACCAAAACAATGGTTTTAAAATTTCCGTGAAAACGGTGTCGAAACTGTGTTTCAAAGTCAAATGCTTTTGCTCATGATCAATTACTGTTTCCAGTTTTTCTGGCGAAAGCTGCAAATAACTTTTCGGAATATAAATGCGATTAACGAACGAAAAAGCCGCGCTAACGTTTTCGCCTACATATACATTTCCAAGATGTTTTTCAGTCGATTTTATTTGATGATATAACGAAACACACGCCAATGCAAACCTTGCCAATGTAAATGCACAACCGCTAGCAATAACGATGAAAACAAGCCCAAAAAAGTCGTCCATAGAAGATCGTTGGTTCGTATCATCTGCTGCGATTGGCACTTCAGCAATGGAGTCCATTTTTTCTACTTCCGCTATTTCTGAAGTTTCAACTTGCGGTAAATCGATTGCTATTACTGAAATGTGTTCGTAATTGATGGTTCCGATCAAAATGCTGGTAATTACTGCCGAAAGCAGCAAATAGCGGTTCAACGAAAAATGAGTCAATTTTTTGAAAAACAATAGGTAGGCGAGCACAAATGCTGCAAGCACGGCATTGGCTTCGAGCAGCATTATAAGGATTGGGTTGATGGTGGTCATAGTATGTGCAAATTAGGGATTTGACTTGTTTGTGGCTTGCTCGGCAATCAAAGCTTGCAGCTCTTCGATTTCTTTTTTAGACAATTTTTCTTCGTTTACAATGAAAGAAACCAGCGACTTATAAGATCCTTCAAAGTAATTACCGAGCATTTTTCTGAAAGTTACTTTTGAGTAATCAGCTTTTGCAATGGCTGGAAAATACTCATACGTTTTGCCATAAGCCTTGTGAGAAACATAGCCCTTTTTTTCGAGTAGCCGCACCACACTTGAGATGGTGTTGTAGGGCGGTTTTGGTTCTGGCATTTGCTCAATAATGTCTTTTACAAAAGCAGATTTAAGTTCCCAGATAATCTGCATAATGCGCTCTTCGGCCTGCGTTAATTGTTCCATGACGCAAACATAAACTGTTCTTTCAGTTTATCAACTGTTTTTTCAGTTTTAAAACTTATTTAACAGTTTTCACTATTGGAAATACTTCTCGTTAACCAATTGAATATCGAGAATAAACGTGGTGTCGGCTAAGGTAAACACCGCTGATTCTTGCATGATATTTACATGAAAAGGAATTTCGCCAAAACGTTCAGTGTTAACCGTTCCGGTAATTGTTCTGTCTTTTATGATGGCTGTTCCGGCAGAAACATCCTCTTTTATGTCTCTAAAAAAACATTCGCCATTGCTTTCTAACCTAAAAGAAGCATAAGGTGGTTCGGTATTAGCCGCCCAAAACACACGCGCTGGTAGCACGAGATTAAAGTTAATAAGTAACCACGCAATAATGAATGCTCCATACCTTCTCAGGCCTCGATCTGTTAATAAAGCTGACTTATCTGCATTGATAAAACTAACGATGAATGCTGCACTCAACAGAATGATTCCGTTCATCATCATGACACTTGCACCAGGATAATGTTGAATTTTAAATAATAACCCAACAAAGGCAACGCTGCCACCAAGAGAGCCAACAGTGTTGGCAATTTTACTGAGTTTACTTTTTGTGCCAATTGGAATTGCAGTTCGCAACAAGCTCATCATAGAAAGGCACGAAAGGCTAATCACCAGCATTATACCAGCACCCGGATAATGCTGAATTTTGAAGAGAATACCGAAAAGGGCAATTCCTATTAGTACACGCTCAATCTTCCACAACAATGAAAAATTGCTGCTTGGCGCAGGCTTATCTGCAAAATCGTCTAGTTCACTCATGTGCTAAAAATAGCACTTTAAGCAAATAGACGTAATGCTTCTTAGTCTGCATCAAGCACTTCGTGCACACGACCAATTTGCCCATCTTCCAGTCGCACTTTTATACCGCGATGATGTTTTGGCACTTTCGTTAAAAAATCTTTGATAAACCCGTGAGTGAGCGCTCCGCTGCGTTGGTCCTTTTTCAAAACAATGTTTACTTCAG
>CAZWXC010000074.1:0-8549 GCA_964637935.1 uncultured Flavobacteriales bacterium
TCCACTGCACGTGTACATTTTTTCCATTTGCGCTAAGTTGTTGAAACTGTTTCAGGACTTGCAGGAGAGATCGAATCGTTTTACCGTTCAAATATTTTAGATCAATTTCCATGGTGGTTTGATCATTTGGGGCTTTTGAATAACCCTCTAACCAGTGCATTAGCTCTCCGAAAAAATCTGCTTCATTCATGGGCAAAGATTTTCCTTTGATGCTCAACGTACTCGATTGGGGATCGAATTGCACGTCAGGTGTTAGGTCGCTACCTTTTTTGTTGAGGGGCTTCATGGTTACAAAGTATGGCGTTCTTTTCGGGTAATTTAACTCGTTAACACTTTTAATAGGGTAAGGGTTTACAAAGCCATCATTTCTTTAAGCTTCACGCTTTGTCTACGAGAAACTTCCACTTTTGTTCCATCTTTTAAAATAACGAGCAAACCTCCATTAAACCAGGTTTCTACCTTTTCTATCCAACGTAAATTGAGGATGTGTTTTCGGCTTGCTCTAAAGAAATACTTCTCGCTTAATCTATCTGTCAAAGCATTGAGCGATTTCAAAATCAATGGGCGATTTTCATCAAAATAAACGCGCACATAATTGCCTTCACTTTCAAACAATCTAATTTTTTCTAGCTGCACAAACCAGCATTTTTCGCCATCTTTCAAAAAGACTTGATCTGTAATGTCGAGCCTGTCATCCACCTGTGCGGGGGCCTCTTGTTGTGCTTTTTTCTTGCTGATTTTTGTATCAATCTGCGAAATCAATTCGGCCAATCGATCTTCGTCTACAGGCTTCATCAAATAATCTAAAGCGTTTACTTCAAATGCTTTGAGTGCATATTCGTCATAAGCCGTCACAAATACCACATCAGGTGCGTTGCCCTGAATTTCATCTAACAATTCAAAGCCGTTTTTTCCTGGCATTTGAATATCTAAGAAAATCAAATCAGGATTTTCTTTATCAATCATATCAAGTGCTTCGTCTACGTTTCCGCTTTCGCCAACAACTTGTATTTGGTCAAAATTTTGAAGTAAATTTTTCAATTCTTGTCGCGCCAAGCGCTCATCGTCAATAACTAATGCTCGTATCATGATTATGTTGTTATGGGTAAATGTATAATTGTTTTTACATGGCTTTGGTCGCTGTTGCCAATGGTAAGCCAGGCTTCTTTGCCAAAGCTTAAGCTAAGGCGGTTTCTTGTGTTTTCTAAGCCTAAAGATGATTCTGTTTCAGCTTCTGGAATAAATTGTCCTGTATTGATGATTTCAAGATCACAACTTTCGCCATTCAGATGACTTATAATTGAAATTTGACCACCATTGGGCAGTTTAGAAATGCCGTGTTTGATGCAGTTTTCTACAATGGTTTGCAGCATCAATGGCGGAATCAAAATGTTTTTGGCCTTGTCCTCAACATGGTAAGAAACCTGCAATCGCTCTTCGTAGCGCACTTTTTCAATTTCGAGGTAATCGTGCACTATTTCCAACTCTTTCGAAATCGGAATCAAATCATGCTTCCCTGTTTGTAGAGAAGAGCGCAGCACGTTACTCAATTGCGTAACGGCCATTTTTGCCTTTTTCGGATCTTCATCAATCAAAGCCCGTATCGTGTTCATTGCATTAAAAATGAAGTGCGGATTCATCTGATCTTTCAATCTGCGCAGCTCATATTCATTTTTTGCAGCTTCTAGTTTTAGGTTTTTAATCGCCTCTTGGCGAAAGCGTTGAAAAAAGATGTAGCTGAAATAAATCAAGCTCCAAATGAAAAAAAGCATGCCCCAAGTGAGCGTATTTGGTTCATTGATTTTTAGTTTCAAATTCCAGCTAAAAGCCAAATTTCCGACACTTATGTAAACCACTTGAAACAAGATCGCTAATGCGATGCAAGCGGCTGCAATTCTGGGTATTAGGCTGAAAATATCTTTATCAAGCCATCCTAATTTTATGATCGCCAAACGGTATAAATGCGAAAAAATGAGTCCCAACACAAAGACCAAATAAATGCCTCCAATGATGTTGAAAGTGATTTCGTTGCCGCTGGTGATCAAGAAAATGGTAGCAATTAATATATAGACCGACCAACCAATGAGTTGCGCTTTGTAATAATATCTTGAGGCTGCTAGCATGAGCGTCAAATGTAGTTTTAGCAATGCTTCTCTTGGCGCTTGTTTACATCATTGGGCGTAAGATTGGAGCAGCGGTAATGTACCTTTGGTGGGTGAATTATCTCGCTCATTTTTACTTGGCCGACCCTGATCCTGAACTCATGTTTGGCAACTATATTGGCGATGGCGTGCGCGGCAGAGATTTATCTCGCTTTAGCGAAAACGTGCAGCGCGGCATTCGATTTCATCGGTTTATAGACACATTCACCGATCAGCATGACGAAGTGACTCAAGCAAAATCGCTTTTTCACGAAACTCAAAACAAGTTTGCTGGCGTGGTGGTTGATGTGCTTTTTGATCACGTGTTGGCCAACAAATGGCAGCAATTTCATCATGCAGATTTAGACGCTTTCGCGGAAAAGTGTTACCGCACTGTGGGGCAACATTTGCAATTGATGCCGCTGCGGTCAGCTAGATTTTATGAATACATGGTCAGCCGAAATGCTTTGAAAAACTATGCTTCTGCAAAAGGAGTGGAGCAGGTTTTTATGGGAATGGATTCACGAACATTGTATCCATCAAACATGAGCGAAGCTGTGAAAAGATTGGAAGAAGTAAGGCCAGATTTTGAAATGCATTTCGAACGATTTTTCCCGCAACTTGTTGAAGCAACCACTACATGGAAGAAGACAAATTAAAACCCGAAATCATAGAAAGTGCAGATGGTTCGCATACGCTAAGGGTAGAATCGCTAAACGAAAATTACCATTCGCACAAAGGTGCACTCACCGAAAGTTTGCACGTGTTTTTAAAAACGGGCTTGGCCTTATTTTCTGAAAAAGAAAGCATTCAATTGTTGGAAGTTGGCTTCGGAACAGGCCTCAACGCCATGTTGACAGCACTAGATTCAAAAAGAAAAGAAGTGCATTACACCAGTTTAGAAACGTATCCACTTTCGTGGGAAATGGTTTCGAAGCTTAACTACGCTCAGTTGGTGAATGATCCGAAAGCAGAACTGATTTTCGAAAAAATGCATACCACACCTTGGGGTGAGTTTGCTGAAATAGCGGAAGGATTTTCTTTGAGAAAAGTGAAGTCTGCATTGCAAAAATTTGAATCTGACACCCAATTTGACTTGGTTTATTACGATGCTTTTGCGCCACACGCGCAGCCCGAATTGTGGGAGCCAGTAATTTGGAAAAAGCTGTTTGAAATGATGAGCGTTGGTGGCGTTTTGGTGACTTATTGTGCTAAAGGTCAAGTACGCAGAGATATGCAAACCGCTGGTTTTAAGGTAGAACGTTTGGAAGGTCCACCCGGAAAACGAGAAATGATTAGAGCAACAAAACCTTGATGGAAAAGAAATTTAATGTGCGCGTTTATGGCATTTTGATCAATGATCAAAACCTGTTATTGGTAAGCGATGAATTGATAAAAGGCATTCGGTTTACCAAATTTCCTGGTGGTGGACTAGAGTGGGGCGAAGGCACGCATGATTGTTTGGTGCGCGAGTTTATGGAAGAACTCAGCCAACCCGTTGAAGTGCTCGAACACTTTTACACTACCGATTATTTTCAGCAATCAGCTTTCAGAGAAACAGACCAATTGATTAGCATATATTATAAAGTAAAATTGGTTGGGCCGCAACTCTTCCAGGCCAAAACAAAGCCCTTTGATTTTCCAGAAAACGCTGGCCCGCAATGCGAAGTGCCTCGTTGGGTAAATCTTTCAGAATTGAATGTGGAAGATTTTAAATGGCCTGTTGATCGGTTGGTGGTGGGTAAGTTGAGGGAGCTGAGGTAGCTTTTTGATATGGCTAGACGTGACAGGTTTTTGAAGCCTGTCTGATCTATGCAACTTTTTTAATAAGTATCAACTGCCCACTGGAAGCTTATTCCTCTAACAAAAAGCTCGAATCAAAGCGTTTTTCTACCAGCTTTTCGATGGTTTGAAACAACTGCAAAGGCGAATATCTTGCCCATGGAAAATCGTTTAGCGGCCCGCCATAGACGAAGTAGTTATCGATGCCAACATCATTGAAGTCGCGTAACACATGGTCTTGAAAGTTAACACAAGCAATCCAACCGTCTTCAATGTCTTCAAACCATTCTTCGTAGTAACAATCGTCACTTGAATGGAAGTTGAGTACGTTTTCGCCTAATAAAACAAACTTGGTAATACCCTCATCAATGAGTGAATCGATGAAATCTCGCTTTAAAATCATGACATCATTGTGCAGCGTATCGTTCCACTCGCCAATCAATTCGATGATTGCAAAACCATCTTCATAATCCGTAAAAAGCAATTTTAAGAAAAGGGTGGTGCTGCCAATGTTGTCCCATTGTGGATGTATCACATGGTCGTAAATGGAGTCGGTGAAATACATTTCGGAGTATTCACGGCCAAAAAACGGTGAGCGATCATCTTCTTCAGCAGTGTAGATATTTCGCCAATTATAATGAGGTTCTATTGAATGCATGTAACAAGTTTCGAGGTGCTAGTTTCGAGTTTCTAGCAGGAAGCAAAGGAACAGGGAATTTTGGAAAATGTTGCGTCAATGGTCGATGGTTTGTAGGTCGATGGTCCATGGACCAAAAACTATTGACCTTTATACTTTTCAACTGCCTTCCTAACGCTTCCTTCACCTAATAAAAGCTTATTGGCTTCTTCATAATTCAACCCCGTTTCGTTCATTACCATGTTTGTACCACGGTCTACGAGCTTGTCGTTGCTCAATTGCATGTCAACCATCTTGTTGCCTTTCACGCGGCCAAGTTTAACCATTACAGAAGTGGTGATCATATTCAGCGTGAGTTTTTGCGCTGTTCCGGCTTTCATGCGCGTGCTTCCGGTAACGAACTCTGGTCCTACAATTACTTCTACCGGAAAATCAGAAACCAAGCTCACGCCAGAACCTGGATTACAAGTAATGCAGCCTGTTGCAATGTTGTTTTCTTGGCACGTCTTCAATCCGCCAATCACGTAGGGTGTAGAACCCGAAGCGGCAATGCCGACCACAATGTCTTTATTTGAAATGTTGTGTTCTTGTAAGTCTTTCCACGCTTGGTTGGTATCGTCTTCGGCAAATTCTACAGCCTTTCTAATGGCTGAATCGCCACCAGCAATTAAGCCAATCACCATGCCGTGAGGCACGCCATACGTTGGCGGACATTCGCTTGCATCTACAATACCTAATCTGCCACTTGTGCCAGCACCCATATAAAATAGTCGGCCGCCATTGCTCAGTTTTTCAAACGTGGCTTGTGCTAATTTTTCAATTTGCGGAATTGCTTTTTCAATGGCCAAAGGCACCGTTTTGTCTTCACGGTTCATGTTGGTGAGCAATTGGTAAATGCTCATTTCTTCGAGCTTATCGTAGTTCGAAGTTGATTCGGTAATGCGGTTTGACATTAAATTGACTTTGCGTCAAATATCCAATCTTTCGACTTAGTCTAACTTTTCTTTTTGGACAAAAAGAAACAAAAGTCTTGACGGATTCAAGATGATTTGCTGAATTCCAGCATTGCAAATGCTGCATCCAATTGCTCGATCGTCAAATGAGGATAAGCTTCTAAAATCATTTTTTTATCCCAACCATTGTTCAAATGATCAAGAATCAGCTCAATCGAAATCCTAGTTCCTTTAATAGTCGGTTTTCCAACAAGGATTTGCGGGTCTGATACGATATGATTTTGCCAAGACATAGGACAAAGTTAATAGAACTATTATCGTGTGTTGATGGATAATGAAATGTGCTTTTTTGCAGTTCGAAGAAATGTAAAACCTCAATCAAAACTTGCGCTGCTATTGCCAGTAATCGGAATGACTTCTCCCAAAAACTTAGGATCTCGGTTGATGACAACTTCTAAAAATGATTTTACGCGCGCTAAAATTTCTCTATTCGTAATCCATTTCAAATTGAGGTATTGCGAGTCTTTTGCGGCTATTGCTTGTGCATTTAATCCAGCGTGTTGGGCAATGTAAAGCGACCTCGCCAAATGAAAATCCTGACTTACAATGATGGCATCATCTACTTGAAAAACCTTCTTAGCGCGCACCATGGTATCATAAGTGTTAAAGCCCGCATGATCCATGAAAATATCCTTTTCAGGAACGCCCATTTTCACCAAGTAGTTTTTCATGGCATTGACTTCGTCATAGGATTTTGTGCCGTGATCTCCGCTTACCAGCAGGCGTTTTACTTTTCCAGCTTGGTATAATTCGATGGCTTTATCGCAGCGATGCTGAACGGTTCCCGATACTTTGTTCTCGTTAAAAACCAAGCTGCCAAGCACAATGGCCGTATATGCAGGTTCTGCTTGTGCTACATTCTCAACGATCAGAGTTTGGGTGCTTTTTACGATGTGCGCATTGATGCGCCAAGCAATGATTACAATTAAAACAGCAGAAATAAATCCAAAAATGAAAAGGCGCTTCGCAAGCTTTATGATTCGCTTCATATCGCTAAACTACTTGCTTTTTGGTTTAAATAGTCACTGTTTTTAAATCAAATTCACCAAGGCTTAGAATATCACTTGAAACATCAGCTGCGCCATGTTTGTGGTGCTATTGTTTTGAGATAAGTTAGTATATGATGCTTGCACTTTTAGGCTGTTGTCTTTGAAGTATTTTGCCAAACCAGCAGTAAATGCAGTAGCATCTTTTGCCACAGATGTTGCGTTTGCAAACTCTTGTTGAATGCCCGTATAACGAAGATCAATGCCATAACCAGATGTAGTCACATATCCCAATTGTGCGTTGAAAGATCTACCCAAAGCCAAGTATTGGCTTATTTCGGTAGGTTGTAGTTTGATGGTTGCTGTTTGGTCTAAATATGCGCCTTCAAGCGAAGTAGCCGTGGCGATTCCATATTCGCCCAAGAGCGAAAAACCCTTGAACTTGAAAAGTAAATCGCCATAGATTTTGCGGTAATCAGGCAGCTGGTTTGCGCCAGCATCATTGTACATGAAAAACTCACCATGACCTTCGCCCACCGCATTGCTTGCGCCATTGTTATAGCTTGCTGCACCGCCAATTACAAAACGTGGTTTTTCTTCGTGGGCTAAGTCGGCAATTTGTTTTTCGTTGCCTTGGGTAAATGCACCCAAAGGATAAATGTCTAAGCGTGCGCCATATTTAAAACCGCCCAAGTCCACGTCTCTTGAATCTAAGCCAAACGAGTTTTTACCATCGCCAGAAGTAAGCATGGCTTGTGGCATAATTAGTATTTCGCCTAAGCTGATTTTATACTCCGCAAAAAGTCCGAATTCACGACCAGTGTTTGAGAAGGTGTTGCTCAACATACTGCGATCGGCATAGGTAAGATGATCTTCCATGAACAACATTTCGCGGTTGTTGGCAATGCTTTGTTTTTGTCCAGCGCTGAAGGTCAAATTCTTTATTGGCTCATAAGAAAGCCACGCATCAAGTAATGGAGAAGTACTACTGAAATCTGCTTGGATCAAGAATTTTACTTTCTCTTTAAGTGCTTCGCCCGAAATGTTGAAATAACTGCGTTTAGCGTTCAAAAAATGCGAAGCGTCTTGATTTTCGGACTTAGCAAAGCCATAGTAAGGCTGAATCATTCCCGAAATTTTGAATTTATAGTCGCCTTCGTTAAACGAAAAGACCAAGCCTTCACCAATAGCAAAATCGGCTTGGTTGGTGTTGGTTTTTGATTGAGCAAACAGCCCCATTGTCATGAAAAGGAATGGGAAAATCAAGCGTGTTTTCATAGTATTTATAGCTCTAAATGTCGTTAGTTAATCAATCGTAATGGGTGCTAAACTCCTGAAATAGGGCAGCGTTTGGTTAAGTTCTGTTTCAATTACACTGAATGAAACCATGCTGTTGGCGGTTTCGGGTTCAAGAATCTCAATGGCCAAATTGGCGCGGGCTTGGTTGGTATATAACACGAACGTTCCGGCTTCAAATGCCATGGTTTTTAGTTCGGTAGTGGTTTGAACGTTTTGTCGATTTACACCTTCATATTTTTCTGGCTCACGTTCATATTCAGTTACGGTATACACTTCTACTTTAAGCTCTTTTGATGAAGCAAGTTGCTCGATGGTTAAGCCAAGTGTTTTTAGCTTTTCAACCACTTCCGTTTGATCTTTTTGAATGAGATAAGCAGCTGGCCGATTTCGAGTGAATGTAGCCGTCATTTCGTTGGCATTGTGCACAGGCATAGTAAGTTCAATGATCTTAGATGAGCCAATATCAATAAATTTTACAGGCATTTCTTTCACGCTCTTTTTACTTTTTACAACTGCGTCATGTGTTGATTTGTTAGCTGCTGCCAATTCAGAACGCAATGCGCTTTTGTTTTCAATAGCAGTATTTACAAAAGACAATGCAATCACTTGACCGCAGTATATGCGCCTTTTGAAAGATGTTCTGCCTAAATCAATTCCTGCCTGTACAATCGGATGCGAACTATCAATGCCC
>CAZWXC010000075.1:0-8488 GCA_964637935.1 uncultured Flavobacteriales bacterium
ACCCATAGATATTTCAAACCAAAATAGAGCATAAAGAGCGATGCCAGTTGGCTGAGGCGTACAATGACCTTTTTGTTTAGAAAACGATGCCCGAACCCAAGAACAGTGCTTAGTCCGGCTCCCCAGATGAGCACTCCCGCAATAATCAAAAGATTTTCAAAAAAAATGTGGTGATCAACGGCTTTGGTTGAATCCAAAGTTGTAGCAAAGATACCCGTCCAAAAAATGAAGGCAAAGGGGTTGGCGATCGCCAAATATAACCCCCATTGAAGGCCGTTTGTCATGTTTGTCGTTTCATCAAAATTGAGATCGTCAGATGTTTTTTGTAAGCTTTTAGACCCCGTATAGATGAGGAGAAGGGCTCCGACAATGCCAAGGCCGTTAAAAAGCGAGGGGTAAGACATTAAAAAGGAAAGGCCGTAATAGGCAGCAAGCAGGCAAAGACTATTCCCCAGTGCGCCGCCAAGCCTGACGCTAAAAGCTGCGAGAAAGCCGTGGCTTAAGCCCCGTTTAATCATCTCAACACTCACAGGCCCGATAGGAGCTGCGAGAGTCATTCCACGAACGAGTTTTTTAAGTTTAAAAGCGAGTGTTGACTTTTGTTTTCACTCGCTTTTTTTTGAATTCAAGGGTTGTTTTAATGCCCTTTTCCTCTAGGATCACCGTTTCTATTGGCAAGCATTTGCATTGCTTTTTGCAATACTGTTTCAAAATCAGCCAACTGCTCTGGCCTGCATAGAGCCTTAATGCTAGCAAAATGATCGTAAGTTACTTCAATGCGCTGCTGCTCAAGCATTTTAATGTCATTCATCACATCAGTTGCATTACTTGAGTCACTTTGGTTTAGTTGGTTAAAGTAAACCGCCATTTTTTCGCCCTTCAACTCTTCTAAACGAACCATCAAAATACGGTGCTCTTGTACCAACTTTCCGTAAGCTTCTATTTGCTGCTCATCAAAATGAAGTTGCTCAATCACTTGCTGCTTATAATCTATGTGACGCGGATGTCTAGGTGGCTTATGCATGAGTATTTCAAACACTAACAAGCCATTCATCAGCATGAGAACGATTGTTATAATGATTAATATTCTAATGGGTTTCATCCGATTATTGATACAGGTTAAACGACTGATTGAGGCTTCCAATGTTGGTGACAGCCACTTGTTGTGTTGACGAATCATCGTTATTCACATGCACATAGACGGCTACATTTATCATCAACGTGGCCACACTTGCAGCCGCAATTAAAATCACTTGTTTGCGCATTTTAATATCCGCTTTTAAGCGCGCTTCAATCGCTGGCAATAAGCCGTGCTTTGGCAGCTTTTTGCCTGCATTAGCTAAGTAATCAAATGATGGATGTTCCATTTCGTTCATACTATTTCTTTTGACGCATTTTGCTAATCATTCCTCCGCAAGTCCTTTAATAAAACGCGCAGTTCAGACTTTGCCCTTTGCAGCAAACCTTCCACGCTTTTTTCGCTTACCTGCATGATGTCGGCTATTTCTTTTTGACCCAAATCTTCAAAATATCGCAATACAAATGCTTGGTGCTGCCTGTCATTCAATTGCTTCAATGCTGTGAAAATTTGAGCCGTTTGTTCGCTTCGCTCCATCAAAAGTGCCGGATGTTCCATATCTGGCACTTGCAATTCGGGCTGTTCTCTAAAAATAGAAAATACCATTTTCAATGATCTTGTTGCCTTTCGCTTTCGCAAAACATCTAGGCATTTGTTGCTTGTAATGCGATAAAGCCATGTACTCACTTTTGCCTCTTGGCGAAAAGATTTTGCACTTCGCACTACCTCTACAAAAACGTCTTGCGCTATTTCTTCTGCTTCATTTTCATTTTGAAGAAAGTGAAGCGCTGTGTTGAATACACGTTCTATATGCCGATCATACAATAATCCCAACCCAGCCGTTTTGCCTTGAGCAATGGCCGAAATAATAGCAATATCTGTCGGGTTTGTTTCCAAAAAATGATTTGAATAGATGAAGATAAACTGTTCGATACTCCAAGCCGAAAAGTGTTTAAAGAAAGACGGTTTTTCGATCAATTTCAAGTAAAACCCGAGTTAATTACCGAAAATTTAAAGTGTAACTCAGGTCACTGTGAGGGTTTCTCGCTTGACGGACATTTGTATTCACAAACAAGAAACAATTACCCATGAATATTGAACAAATTTATACCGGTTGCCTTGCTCAAGGCGCATATTACATTGAAAGCAATGGCGAAGTTGCCATTATAGATCCATTGCGCGAAGTGCAGCAATACATAGATCGCGCAGCGAAAGACGGAGCCAAAATCAAATACATTTTCGAAACGCATTTTCATGCTGATTTTGTAAGCGGTCACGTTACACTCGCTGAAAAAACAGGTGCAACCATAATTTATGGCCCAACGGCAGCACCAACTTTTGCAGCGCATATTGCCAAGGATGGTGAAATTTTCAATCTTGGAAACATCACATTTAAAGTGCTTCACACTCCAGGACACACCATGGAAAGCACTACCTATTTGCTTCGTGACGAAAACGGAAACGATCAAGCAATTTTTAGTGGCGACACGCTTTTCTTAGGTGATGTAGGCCGACCTGATTTGGCTCAAAAGGCAGCGTCAATGACGCAAGAAGATTTGGCTGGATTACTGTTTGACAGCTTACGCGAAAAGATTATGCCTTTGGCAGATAGCATCACCGTATATCCAGCACATGGTGCAGGTAGCGCTTGCGGCAAAAACATGATGAAAGAAACCGTGGACACGCTTGGCAACCAAAAGCAAATGAACTATGCTTTGCGTGCTGATATGACCAAGACCGAATTCATAAAAGAAGTAACCGATGGCTTATTACCTCCGCCAGCATATTTTCCAATAAATGTGAAGCTAAACAAAGAAGGCTACAGCAGCATTGATGATGTGTTGAACCAAGGTATGACAGCGCTTTCTCCAGAAGATTTTGAAGCACGCGCAAACTTAACCGATGCCTTAATTTTGGATGTGCGTCATCAAAACGACTTTGCGGAAGCATTTATTCCACAATCCATTTTTATTGGAATAGATGGCCAATTTGCGCCATGGGTTGGTGCGTTGGTAAGCGATGTGAAGCAACCCATTTTATTAGTAACCCCAGAAGGAAGAGAAGAAGAAACCGTAACGCGTCTTGCTCGCGTTGGGTTTGATAATACGTTGGGCTACCTAAAGGGCGGCATTGAAGCATGGAAAGCAGCAGGTTTTGAAGTAGACCACATTGATGGTGCTACAGCAACAGAACTAAAAGATAAAATGAGTGCAGATGATGTGACCATTATAGACGTAAGAAAAGAGAGCGAATTCTTGTCGCAACACCTGCCAACAGCTAAAAATGTTGCCTTAGATTATATCAACCAAAATATGGCTGAGTTTCCAAAAGATGGCGCATTTTATATTCATTGTGCAGGTGGCTACCGCTCTTTGATCGCAGCTTCTATTCTAAAATCGAGAGGTTATCACAACATGATTGATGTGAAAGGTGGTTTCAAGGCCATACAAGAAGCTGACATTGAAACTACGGCTTACGTTTGTCCTTCTACCTTGTAAGCCAATCTCAAAAACCAAACAACATGGAAGACAACATCAGCCAAGAAACCTTTGATAAAATAGCCAAGCTCATTCACAGCGACAGCAGCCCAGTAGGCATTGATGCAAAGAAAACGCACATCATCATTATCAATAAGTTAAACCAAATAATTGAGCGTCTTGAGCGCTTAGAAGCCGCGCAGAGCAAAGATTCTTAAGCCATTTGCAAAAGAATTTGTCGAGTGTGACTTAAGTAACTTTTAAGCCCAGTGCAAGGCTTTAACATTGCACTATTAGTTAAACAAAAAGTCAAAAATTTTAAAAACGTATATACCATGTTTGGATCAATGTTCGGAACAGACACAGACCCAGTAATCAAAGAAATGATTGCAAAAGGAGCAGCAATAATTGATGTAAGAAGCCCAGGAGAATTTCAAGGCGGACACGTAGCTGGCTCTATCAATATTCCACTTCAAGTGATTGAGAATAGAGTGGCAGAAATTAAAGAAATGGGCAAACCAGTGGTGCTTTGTTGTGCCAGCGGAAACCGCAGCGGCCAAGCTACTTACATTCTTCAAGCACAAGGTGTGGAATGCGAAAATGGCGGAAGCTGGTTACAAGTAAACGCCTTGGTTTAAACCAAAAAACACATACGGTAGGTTAGAGAGAAAAGTACGCGCTTTTCAACCGGAGGTGACCCAAAGAGTGATTAGATGAAGTGGGGTTGCTTCCGGTTTTTCTGTTTGATAAAGCTACTGTAAGAAGGTCGACTCAAACAAATCTTGTGGCGACACCATCACCTCATTCAGCGGTAAGTTTTCGCCATAGCGCGCCTTCATTTGTTCTTTTACCAAAGGATGATCGAGGTGGTATGATTTAAGTGGTTTTGGTTGGCTCAGCTCAATACCCAACACTTCTTTATAAACCTTCCAAACTAGCTCGGAGCAATAGAGTTCTTTGTCGCTCCAGTTGAAATAGATGTCATAGTTCTTCCCTAAAAGAGGCGTGTAAAAACGTTCTAGCTCATCTTTTTTTTCATCAGAAAAAGCACTAAAACCTGGCTTAAGTTTTTTCACCACATAATTGCCATTGGTGCCACGCGCCACAAATTCATTTATTGGCGTGAGTTTCACAGGCTGCACCGCTTCAAGCATCATGAGTTTACCTTGATGCGAAACCACCATTCCTACATGCGAAAATTTAGAATCGGTAGCCAATTGTATGGCTTTGCTTTGCGATGAATTGCTGGTTTGAAACACCAAATCGCCCACCTGAAATTGGTTTTGGTGGTTTGACTTTGAAAATGCTGGAAAATCGTTTACCGAAATCGTGAACGCTGAACCCACCAAAAGGGCAATGGCAAGCGCAATGAAAATGAGTTTTTTAGCCATGATTGTTGTGTTGGCATGAAGATGAATAAACTTTGCTGGCCAAATTTTTAGCTTCAAGGTTTTTAGCGGCTTTTGGCTTTTATTGGCAAAGGCAAAAACACGACTTGAGCATTCACAATTGCTTTTCATAATCAAACCCTTTTTGAAAAATGACATTACTTTAGCCGCCACAAATAAACCGTGTCAACCAACCTCACCAATAGCACAGAATTTGAAGCGCTCTTCAAGTCGCATTATACCATGCTGGTTGGCTATGCTCGCAAATTGCTGCACGACCAGGAGCAAGCCGAAGATGCAGTGCAGCAGCTCTTTGTAAATCTTTGGGAAAAACGAGCTAGTATTGAGGTAGAAGGTAGCTGGAAAAGCTATTTGCTCAGAAGCACGCACAACAGCTGTTTAAACCAAATAAAACATCAAAAAATAAAGGCTGAGCATGCGCAACAGGCATTGGCTAGTGAGGTAACTTCAGAGCAGCGAGATTTATTAGAAGAAGAAGAATTCAGGCAAAAAGTGAAACAAGCCGTTCAAAGTTTGCCACCACAATGCAAAAAGATTTTTTTGATGAGCCGGATACAGGGTAAAAAATACCAGCAAATAGCAGCTGAGCTAAACTTGAGTGTAAAAACCATTGAAAACCAAATGGGAAAAGCACTGAAAACCTTGCGAGAAGATTTAAAAACGCAGCATTCGCCTACGCTAAACGTATTGAAAACATTTTTTTGGTTCATCATAGGGGTAAAACTCTTTTCAATTGTCATGAATTAAGCATTGAAAGATTCAAACGCACATATCGACCATGATTTAGCCGCCAAATATTTGGCCGGAGAATGCACTGCACAAGAACGTGAGCAGTTTGAAAATTGGCTAAACGCTTCAACTGAAAACAAGGCAGAATTTGAATTGCTAGCAAGTATTTGGGAAATTGACTTCTCCGAACCTGCCGAAGCAAACGTAGAGCTTGCCTGGGAAAAGGTGCTTAACCAAACAGGCATCAAACCCCAACCCATTCAGCGCGAACACTCTACTTACAGCTACCTGAGCATTGCCGCTTCTATTGTGTTTTTCATTGGTATTTCAGCCGCATTTTGGTTTGTAAATCAAACTTCAGAGCTTGTTTTTAAAACCAATAGTGAGTTTGCAAACATTATTCTTGATGATGGCACGGTGGTGAGTTTGAGCGAAAACACAACGCTTACTTATCCCGAAGGATTTGAAGGTGAAACACGCGAAGTTGCCATTGTTGGAAAAGCATTTTTTCAAGTAGCAAAAAACAGCGTACAGCCATTTATTATTCATACCGAAGGTGGCGATGTAACGGTTGTGGGAACAGCATTTGAAGTAAACACACGAGAAAAAACGCATCCACTTATTGTAGAAGTAGAAGAAGGAATTGTAGATGTGTCTTCGGCTTACAGCCAAGAAGTAGCACGAGTTACAGCTGGAAAGGTTTGTGAAGTTTCTAGCACAAACCAAAAAATGGTGGTGAGCGACATTAATAATCCAGCTCCATTTTATTGGAAAGACAAAACCATCAAGTTTAAACGAACCCAACTCATTCAGGTAGCTACAACGCTAAAAGAGCTTCTAAACTTGGACATAAAACTCGGTTCAACGGCCATTGAGCAATGCGAACTAACAGTGGTTTTCACCAACGAAAAACCAGAAACGATGCTCGAAATCATTGCGCTTACACTCAATTTAGAATTGAGCAAAGAAGGATCAACGTTTATCTTTTCTGGCGAAGGATGCTAAACAAAATCATAGTAAGTACAATACTTTGTTTTGTTGCACAATTAAGCCTCGCCTCGTGCTTGAGCGAAAAAATTTCGCTTACATGCGCGCCCTGCACCATGGAGCAAGCACTCGAAAAGCTTGAAGCTCAAATCGGTTGCACATTTAGCTATAGCACAGATCAGCTAAACCCTGAAGAGGTCGTAAACCTCAATCTGCGCAATGAATCGCTGCAATCGATACTTGCCACTATCACCAAAAATCAATTCGGGATTCAGGAGCGCGGTTCTTATATTTTAATGATCAAAACGAAGAAGGATCAAACTGAAAAATCGTTAAAAAAAGACTACATCATCGAAGGCTTTGTAAAGAGTTCGGTAACGGGTCAAACCATTCAGAAAGCTACTATTTATGCCGTTGGCGGAAAATTCAGCACCATCACCAATGATGACGGTTTTTACTCGCTAGAAATCAGTACCGAAAAAGAAATGCTGGGTTTGAGTTTTAGTAAAAGAGCGTTTTTAGATACCATCATTGTCGTAAAACCCGATGACCGAAAACTAAGGCAAGATATAGTGCTGACTCCGCGCCAAGCTGCACCCGACAAGATGCCAACATTGCCTCTGCCGCAGTATCAATATAAAGATGTGGAAGAGCTGGCGATGGTGAAAATTTTGGTGCCAGAGAAACAAAGAGCGCGAGCCATTAACCTCAATTTCTTAGAAGAAATGCCTGTGCAGTTGTCTTTAATTCCAAGCATCGGAACCAATCGCTTTACCAGTGGAATGAAAACTAATACCATTTCACTTAACCTTTTGGCAGGCTACAATGCCGCTATTGAAGGGGTAGAATTTGGTGGCCTTGTCAACATTACTCGAACCAATGTTACCGGTTTTCAAGCCGCTGGGCTAGGAAATATTGTTGGTGGCGAAGTAAGCGGTATTCAAGCAGCGGGGTTTTTCAATAACGTGAGAGGAAACATAAAAGGGGTGCAACTTTCAGGGTTTTACAACATTGTGCTCGACACGATTGAAGGTGCGCAGGCAGCGGGTTTCCTAAATATTCTTCGCGGAAGCATCACTGGTACTCAACTCGCAGGTTTCTTGAATGTTGCAACAGAAAACATGAACGGACTTCAAGCTGCTGGTTTTGCCAATGTCACTCAAAAAGAAGTGAAATTTGCTCAACTTGCTGGGTTTTGGAATGAAGCAGGAAGCGTAACAGGAGTGCAAATTGCAGGTTTCGCAAACAACGCTCATGGCAAAGTAGCAGGGGTGCAAATTGCGGGTTTTGCAAACCATGCAAAAGAATTAATAGGCACGCAATTAGCGGGTTTTATGAATGTGAGTGGCGATGCTTCGAGCCAGATTTCAGGATTTATAAATGTGGCCAAAAAAGTGAGCGGCACCCAAATAGGGATATTCAATTTCAGCGATTCGTCCAATCTCAGTATTGGAATTTTATCATTTTCGCTTAGAGGCTATAATCGCTTTGAACTAAGCGCTGATTTAGTGCACCCAATCAATGCGAGTTACAGAATGGGCAGCAAGTTGTTTTACAATATTTTACAAGCGGGATATGGCTCTTATGTTGGCATAAACACTTGGAGCTATGGCTATGGAATTGGTACAGAACTGGGCAAAAAAGAAAAACGAGCACATGTGCATTTTGAACTACTCAGCCGCCAAATCATTGATCCATCAAACGAAAAACAACCGCTGTTTTTAGACTCTAAGTTTGAACCAAGCTTAAGCATTCGCTTGGGTAAAAAACGGCCGAGCATTGTTTTCGGACCTTCTTTTCATGTGCTG
>CAZWXC010000076.1:0-8431 GCA_964637935.1 uncultured Flavobacteriales bacterium
CAGTAGAACGTGAGACCATATTAAACACCGTGTGGGGCGATGAAGGCGACTACGTGGGGCGAACGCTCGATGTGTTTATATCTAAACTCAGAAAAAAGCTAGAAGCCGACCCAAACGTGCGCATCGTAAGCATAAGAGGAGTAGGCTATAAGCTGATTTTGAATGGGTGAGGACTCACTCCGCTTCCAATCTTTTAGTCAGCGCCTTATGTGCTGCTACATCCCACGTTAAGTTCCAATGTTTAACGTATTCTTCTATGGGATCTAGGCCCACTTTAGCCCGCCTCTCGTTTACATAATCTGGCTCTATCATAGGCGCTACAAAAGGTTCGCCTGTTTCTTTATCGGTATGAATTTGGCTGCCATAAATCTGTCGGTTTCCTTGACGCAGCGCCACACGATCTTCTAGCAGCGCCAAGCTGCCAGCCTGCGCTTTGCCTAGAGCCACGGCTTTGCGCAGCATGGGCAAATATTTTAGTTGTGTGAGCAAATCAGCGTGTTGAATTACCAAAAACAAGGTTTGTGCGCCTTGGCTGCCAATTACGTCAGCGCCAAGCCAACCGCGCTGGTCCAAAATGTGCTTGATGGCAACAAGGTTAATTGAATCTACTTCATGTATCTTTTTCCCATGCATGCGCATCTCGTCCGAATCTTGGCCATGTTTAACGCTGATTTCATCTATTTCAATTCTATAGTCTTGGTCAAGGTGGTAGATGCTATCTAGCTTGGCAACCAAGGGCTTGTATAGATTTTTATCGTGAGCTTTTTTATTGGCTTGCACCTTGGCGATCAACTGCGCCCAGCGTTCATAAGCATGCAACGCAGTCAGGTCTTTGTCATTTATAATATGTTCGTAATTTTTATAATTCGTAATAGGTTTGTCGGCCAAATAATACAAATGGAAAAATGCTCTATCAGCGTTTTCCGCTAGCGCAAAAGCACAAGCAGCGTTGTATCGATTATCAGGGTATGCTTTACCACCCAAGGTTTTAAAGGCAGATTCGAATTTATTGGCCGCTGCTCCAAATTGCTGCGCATCAAACAACTCAAGCGCGGCTTCTATCTGTGCTTCGTAGCGACTTTCGTCTTGGCTAAAAACTGGAATGCTGATAAAAAAGCATAGGAGGGAAGCAAGGAGGGAGTTTTTCATGTGATTGAAGTTATTAGCGAGAAGAGAAAGCTATTTTGAGGGAGAAACAGAAGCTTCATGAAAAAGTGCTTCATTTATAGCTGCATTTGCAAGTGAAACGCTTGTTCCAATGTCTTTTATGAATTTCAATTTACTATTCAATTCAACTTAAACATATACAATACTATCCATACAACGCTTAAAGTAAGGAACAGTAGAATGATCTATTTTGTCATCCATCAACCAGTTGTGATAAATAACTTTTAGCAACTGATTAAATGTAGTGCTCTGAATTATGGTTTCTTGATCTATCGTTATTGGAAATGACTTGTTTAGACGATCTGAACGTGTGATTGGATGATGATGAACATATTCATCCTTTAACTCGGTCTACTTGATGAGCGCCAGCTTTTCTCGATAATTTTTCTCAATCGCCTGCGCAAAAGCAGCTTTGTCATTGCGCAAAAATGCCATCGACTCCCCATTTACAATTGTTGGATGAATGTCTCTGAGGTAGCTATCACTCCAATTAGCAAGCTCAACAAGTACAGGCGCTAAGGCCAGTCCCTTGTCTGTTAATAGATAAAGATTAGTCTTTTTATTGTCTGGACGTTTTGTTTTGATGATGATACCCACTTCCTCCAAAAGTTTGAGTTTGGCTGATAGAATATTGGTAGCAATGGCTTCATCACTTTCTGTAAAATCCTTAAAAGTTTCTTTCCCTTCGATCAGCATTTGCTTTACGATAACCAACATCCATTTGTCACCAACAACATCTAGGGCTGAAGTGAACGGGCAATTACATCTGAAATCTTGTGGCATGTGTTCGTTTAAGATTGATAATTACTTGCAAAATGAAATTAATTTTCATTATTGCTTGCATATTGAAAGCTAAATAATAGTTTTGCTTGCGAAACAAAAGTAATAATTAATCAACCTATGAAAAAAGTAATAAGCGCATTTGTGCTGTCAGGTATTCTCGCTTCCTGCAGTGTAAATCAACCTAAGTCAACAAACGAGCACAATCAATCAAAAACTTCAACAATGAGTAAAAAAGAAACCGTAGGTACATTTTTAGGTGCCGTAATGCAAAACGATCCTGCCAAAATGCGCGAAGTAGCCAATGCAGATTACATTCAGCACAATCCATTTATACCCACAGGACTAGAGCCATTTATTCAAATGCTACCGGTTTTACAAGAAAACGGCACCAATGCTGAGAACATTAGAATGTTTCAAGATGGTGACTATGTGTTTATGCATAACATTTGGCGGAATGCCAAGCCATTTGGAGCAGATGAGATGGTGTCTTTTGACATTATCAGATTAGACGAAAATGGCAAAGTAGCCGAGCATTGGGATGCGATGACTGCTTTGGTAAATGAAACTGCCAGCGGAAGAACGCAGACAGATGGACCAACCAGTGCAACAGATTTAGATAAAACTGAGGCGAACAAGGCGATAGCGAAAGCCATGGTAGAGGATATTTTGATGGGTAAAAACCCAAATAAGATTGCTGATTATATCAGTTCTGAGCAATATGACCAACATAACCCAGGAATAAAAGATGGATTAACGGGCATTGTGGAGGCTGTTCAATACCTTACCTCTCAAAACAATATGTTCAAGTACACCAAAATCCATAAAGTATTGGGTGAAGGTAATTTCGTTTTAACCATTAGTGAGGGCGAATGGAGTGGTAAAAAGCAAGTTTTTTACGATTTGCTACGCTTTGAAAATGGCAAAGCCGTGGAGCATTGGGATGTTATTCAAGAAATACCTACCGAAGGCTTGGCCAACCAAAATGGAATGTTCGGGTTTTAATCAATCGCTCCGTCAAAATTTTTAAAGAACCAGAATAGCTTTTTGATAGCTGTTCTGGATTTTTTTTGAAACAGACTTCAACGGATTTCGATGAGATTAAGCGGTCACTGAATGAAGTTGAAGTGAAGTGCGCGCCTTAGGCATATTGCTCACGGCCGTCTAGTCGAATGTGTGGCGTTCATTTTATCTCTTTTTTATCCACTCATCTAAATTGCTTTCAAATTCTTCAAACATAGATTCAAAATTTATTGAATAATGTTCTGGTTCTTCATAACCATCTTCATGGTCAAAGCTTACAACGATATAATCAGTGTTTTTATCATTTTCTTGACCAGCGTTGCTCACAAAACTGGCGCTTTTAGGTTTTGCGATGGGCTAGTTGGTTGTCAAATAAAAAACAAAATATGCTTTTTATTCCTTGGCTTTTTTGTCGGCACTGTATTATACGTTGGTTAAGCCAAAGCCGCGCAGTAAAACAATCACAACAGTGGTTTAATGCTAGGGTTTTAGAATGAATGGGGGGTGGTTGTTAGCATTAGTTTTTTCTTTTTAATTCTCTCTTACGATAGATTAGTTTTTTATGCTCTCTTTCAAGCTTATTTATTGTTTTCTGACCATTAAAGTCCTTGTTGTCACAAATGCCTAGTAAGATTAATTCTAGTTGGTTTTCGTTCCGCTTATTAATCTTAAAGATGATCGTTTCATTATTTAAGTATCTCGTGTCTCCGAGTTCTCTAGGAGTTTTTTCTACAATTGGCTTATTCGGATTTTCGCCTGTTTTTACAATTAGGGCGTTCTCGGATATTTTGTATTCGCCTTGTCCGTTAATCGGGAAGATCAGTCCACCGTTACTCATAATTGACAAGAAAACGGAGTCACTTTTAAAAGTTAAAGTATCTCGGTCGTCCAAGTAAGTTCCTTCTATTGAACCTTGACCGAAAGACGAAATCAAGGAAATCGAACATAGAATTGTAAGTAGTATCTGTTTCATTTCATTTTATCACGGTCTTGCCCAATTGCAGCAGTGAATAGGAGTAGGCAAGTGGCGGTGAAGAGAAAAAATTGTTTCAAGGTTTTGGACGGTTAGATTTTATAAGGGATTAAAATGAAGGATTTCTAATGGCGGACTGTCCTGTTTTTTGGGGAGGTTACACATCCAATCGATCAAATGGCCAATAATCTTTTAGTTTTAAGTAATATAGTTTCGAAGGTCGTTATTTCCAAATAGGTTTTGTTATGCATTTGCCATTTTCTCTAGCTTACCAAAAGTCTCAAATTGCAGAAATTTAGATTTAAACAATTTTGATGGAATTTTCTTTTGAAGTAATAAGTGAAAGTTCTCTTCATGTGTTGATACGATTAATTGTCTGTCTAGATTGACTATAAGACTTCTAAATAAATCAATGAATGATAATATATTTATACTATCCATAGACTGAATTGGATCATCAATGAAAATGCATTCTATTGGTTCTTTAGTTTTTGGATCGGAAGCTTTTAAAGCTCTTGCAAGGAATATACTTAAACTCAAAATGTTAATTTGGGCAGAACTAAAGTATAATGAAGGGACTGATTTTTTATTTTCTGAGTCTGAAGTATAAATCTGAAGCCTCGGATTTTTTTCTTTGAAATCACAATCGAATTCTATTTTATAATTATCAGGGTGAGGGTCAATTTTTGAATAGATTTTGTTTATAAGTTTAGTGTAGAAAAAATTATCAATTGTTTCTTTTAAATATTTTTCTAACCCTATTTTTTCGCGGATTAAATCTTCATTAATTCTGCTTAATACACCTATCTCTTTTTTGATTTCTTCAATACTTTCCTTTGTTTTTTCAGATTCCAAAAAGCTAAAAACTTTATCTTTTAAACTTTCAACTATTTTATAGTTTTTTAGGACTTCATTTTTAGAATTAATCTTTTCGGAAATTTCATTCTTTATTTTTTCAAATTCAGATGTAGCATCTTGTAAGGATAAATTCGATAAATTTATTTTGTAATCACTTTGAATAAAAGCCTCAAAATTTTTAGTGACTTTATTGTTCAACTCAATCAAATTAGAAATCAATATAATATCATTTACTAGTTGCTCTTGAGAAAGTTTATTAATTGCCAATACGTCAACTAGTTCACTGATTAGTTTTTCTTGTTCGCTAATTTTTGTTTTTAATTCATTTGTTTGACTACTAATCAGTGAGGAGTAAGTATTCAAGTTATTTAGGTTAACCTCATTAGTTTTCAAAACGTCTTTAAAAAACGCCACAATAGATTTGTACAAATCTGATTGCTGTTCTTTCTCAATTGAATTCTTGAGTAACTCCGATTCGCTTAAAGCTCTTTTTATTAAATCTTGTAGAGCTTCGATTTCTGTGTTTTTCTTTTCGATATTACTTTCAATAATTTTTAGTTTTGCATCACTCGTTTTGATCTCCGCTTCCAAATTTCTCTTGAAATCATTGATACTTAATCCTTCCAAAAAGATGATTAGCTTTTCCTTATCTTCTTTTTGTGCTCTATTCATTTTGAGAGTTCTTTCTAGAAGAGTTTTTAGTCTAGTTAACTCAGATTCAGCCTTAATCTTTTGATTTTGCTCTTGTTCAATTAGTTTTTTAATAAAATCGCTAATTTCATTTATGATGAGAGAGTTTTTTATGTTAATCTCGTTAAGGCTTAATTCGATATTAGATTTTTCTGTTAAACTCGACTTTAATAAGTCATCAATTAATGGGTTCCTTGAAATTTTATCTGAAAGTACTTCGTATGACTCATAATGAGCTAGGCAGAGAGGACAGTCTGAGGCATTGTTTTTAGATATCAATTCTAAACCTTTGGTTATAAGGTTTTTTAATTCAGAATTTAAACTATTTTGAGACTCAATCTTTGAATTAATATTAGTTAGACTTTTTTCTAGTTGAGAAAGTTGAAGACGAAAATCTTGGACATTTCTGATCTTATCTTTAAAACCCTCATATATAGGATTATCCAATAGCAAATCAATATCAAAATTCAAATTGCTCAAATGAAAATTGTAAAGATCAAGCTTTTGGGTTGTTTCAAGAATCAGATCCTTATTGGTGTTAATCAGCAATTCAGTGCTGACGATTTCTTTAGATGACAAATCAACTTGATCATTATATTGGTTTATTTGTTTTTCAAGAGATGGAATTCTTTCTAGTTTCTTTTTTTGAGTCGTGATAGCTTCAGTTAATTTGGTTAAATCAATTTTTAAATCGCTTAAAATTGATTTAAAATTTTGTTGAGAATCTTTATGCCTTTCAATAACTAAAGTGTTCGCATCAATACTCTTATTATGGCCAGAAATATTATTTTGAATAATTTGAAATCGCTCAAACTCGTTTTTGATTTTTGATGTATCATCCAATAGTTTAATCTTACCAACTAATTCTTTATTCAAATTCTTTCTATTTTCTTCAGCCAAATCGCGTTGGTCAAGTGCTTGAAGAAATGATTTTAACTCAATCAATTTCTTTGATAATTCTTTACCTTTTTCAATATTGGCATAGTATTGAATTAATCCGGATTTATTATCATCTACACTCGATCCATTAAATGCAATCTCCACATTTTCGCCTCTTAATTTTAAGGCGTCAATTTCGATTTGAAGTGAAACAAGTGCGGAGCTAATTTTTTGAGTTAGTGTTGTGAGCTCAAGTTTGGTAAAGGAGTTTTTTTCTATTGGTGCTAACTCTTCATTTTTTGAAATTAATAGACTAATGACTTTATTTATTTCCTCTAAAACTTTTGACTCTCCTTCGAAATCAAATTGAAGTTGCTTTTTCTCTAACTCAATTTTATTTTGTGTTAATTTTTTAATTTCTTCATCAACATTTTCAATTAATTTAATTGCGTTTTGTAAAGAGGTGTTATAATCGTTGAGGTAAGGTATATTTGAAATAAACTTCTTATACCTCTCTTCAGCTTTCTCTTCTTTAATAAATGTGTCAATTAGATCTTGAGATAATACAACGTCTCTGAAGTAGTTATTAATAGGTGCTTTATTGAAATCGTATATAGTAGAGTTGGAAATGTTTTTCTTCGGAAAAGAATGATTATTGTTGTCAGTAAACACTTGAACGAAGCCAAGTTGCTTTTGCCTGTTGTGCTGCAAAAGATATTGATTCTTATTACTTTTTCTATTTTCGACCCCAGCTTTTTTATTTTCTGGTGCATTTTTTTGAAAACGAGATATTTGTCCAGTAATGGCCCACTCCACTGCATCATAAAATGATGTTTTTCCATATCCGTTAGGTGCATAAATCGAAATGAAATTTGCAGTAGTATCTCTATCTATTGAAAAATCGAAGGTAGAATCTTCTAATTTATCAAAAGCTCTAAATGCTGAAATTTCAACTTTATTAATCTTCATGATTTAAGTTTTTTAGCTTTTCGATAATGTTGTATTGTATTTCTTTATTTCCAAGGATGGTTGATCTATTGATTAGCTCCCAGATTTTTTCGTTTTTTGGAGTGTAAGTCCTTTCAGTGATCTCCTGAGTGCTATTAACAAGTGCTATTAAATCTGTGTTTGTAATATGTTTGACAATAAGATTGTTTGCTCTTTCATTTGTGAGTTCTTCCGTTTGGTTGTCTTCAACAATTTTTCTACTTGAGAATTTATTATTTTCAATTAAGGCTTTTAATTCTTTGTCAACTTTATCAGTGCATGAGTATATGATATAGAGGTTCCATTTTTCAAATTCATTTTCGTTAACTATATCGGCTTGATAGCACATTGACACCGCACTTGAGACCTTCTCCCATTTTTCATTCAAGTCATCTAAATTTGAATGAAAAAAGATCACATTAATAGACCATGAATCATTATTACGATATAATGAGATAGAATTCCCATATAATTCTGTCAATTCACTGCAAATTTCAACTTTCGAAAAATTCATTAATTTTAACTTTTAATGCATCAATTATACTCTGTATATCTAGTTCTGATATTTCATCAAAAGAAGATTGGGATTCTAATATACAATCGTTTTCAAAGGCCTTTACATGAATTATTTCCTTAAGTGACCTGATTCTGTTCGCTTGATCAATTTGTAAAACCCCTAAACTTCTGTGTCCAGTGCAAATATTTGGAATTACATCATTTTTAAACCTACGCTTGGTAGATGGGCTATGCCGAGTGCTAATTATAAGAGTAGCGTTTTCCTCTATATCAACCAAACAATTTCTAAGTATGTCTGGAATAATTTCAAGCCAACTAGATTCAGTATCAGAATGGACCAATCTTTTATGATTAAACAATTCTTCAACGTTTACAATATTTATTTCCTTGTTGTCAATAAAACTTAAAATGGTTAAATATTCCAACCATGAAATCCATAATTTTTTTGAATAAGGAGTCGAATTCAAATCGACTAATAACTTTTGACTAAACTTAGATTTGTAAATTGAAATAGGAGTCAAGCCAATTAATTTCATTTGCTCATTAAAAGCAGACTTA
>CAZWXC010000077.1:0-8317 GCA_964637935.1 uncultured Flavobacteriales bacterium
ATGCAAGTACCCAATATGCCAATATCAGAAGATACAGTGCTATCAACGGTAGCGATGTGAATGTGATGCCCGAAGGTATTTCAGGCGGATCTAACGGAGGCTGGCTTTTTGTTCATCCGTTTATTCTTGATCCGATAGATAATAGAAGGATGTATTTGCCAAATAACGGAACAGTATTGCGAAACAACAATGTAACGCTTGATGAAAATACGGTAAGAAATAGTTGGACTCAATTGGCCACAGTAAGCGGCCGAATTACCACCATTGCGTCTAGCAAATCAACCGAAGGTGTGGTTTATTTTGGAACCAGTTCAGGTAGAATTTACCGATTAAACGATGCTCACACAAGCAATAGTCCAACACCCGTTTTGGTGATTGACGGCATCACCAGCAGTGGCTACACATCTTGCTTGGCCATAGATCCAGAAAATGCAGATCGCGTGATTGCTGTCTTTTCTAACTATAACATCATCAGTCTTTGGCTTACAGAAGATGGCGGGCAAAGTTGGACGCCAATTGAGGGTAATTTGAAAGGAAATCCAGATCCTGGTGTGCCCGCGCAATTGTATTTTATTGGCGATGGGCCAAGTATGCGCTGGGCCGAAATCATAAAGGTTGAGGGCGAAGGAGATGAGGTGGTTGTGCTTGGCACAAGTGTGGGCATTTTTTCTACCCGAATACTAAGTGGAGATAGCACCATTTGGAAACAAGAAGGTGCAAACACAGTGGGCAATGTGGTAGTAGATATGATTGATTACCGTGCAGTAGATGGTTGGATGGTTTTGGCAACACACGGTAATGGTATGTATGCCGCTAATTTGACCATCAATAGCGATACTATTCCAGAAACACCGGAGGGAACAGAAGAAATAGCAGAAGCTCAATTTTCGGTATTTCCAAATCCCGCAAAAGACATTTTAAACGTCAAAATGACTCATGCCGCTATCGTAGACAATATTTCTATTTATTCCCTTGGCGGGAAATTGCTGATGAGTAGAATGAATGCGACTCAGATCGATGTAAGTCAATTACCATCAGGTGTTTATATGATAAGGACCGATGTGTTTGGGAAATCTTTTTTGAAAAAATTCATAAAAATATAGCAGTCAATAATGGAAGTGAAATTTTCCAAATCCTTAATGATTGCTGCAAGTTTGGTACTTGCATTAGTAGGTGTGGCTTTAATTTTTGCTTCAGAAGAATGGGCTGCCAATTTTGGCATAGAATCCAGTGCTGCCTTAACCATTACCGCTCAAGTGCTGGGCGCGTTTATGGCGAGTTTTGCTATGCTTAATTGGATGAGCAAAGGGATGACCTTGGGTGGCATTTATGGTAGACCAATTGTAATAGCCAACTTACTTCACTTTAGCATGAATAGTATACTTTTTACCAAGTTGAGCTTAACCAATAACGAACCGATTTTGTGGGCGGCAGCCATTATAAGCGGTGCACTAGCATTGGCATTTGCGCGCCTAGCTTTTTGGAGTTAAAAAAGGCTTGCGCTTATTCATGCTGGCACGTTCATAGTTTTTTCAAGCGCATGTTCAAGCTGCCTAAAACTGATTCATTTTTGAATCATGGCGTTTAATTACATCTGGGTTTCATTTTTTGTGGTTGCTTTTCTGGTGGCGCTGTTTCGGGTGCTGTGCTATTTCAACCACGATCTTTTGCTCGAAATGGGCTTTTCGGCTTTGGCCAAATTTGGCAACAAAGAAGTGCTGCAAGAAATGGTGCAAAGCACCTTCAACATGGCCGAAACCAGTGTAGAAATCACGATTTATTTAATGGGAATCATGACGCTATGGATGGGCATCATGAAAGTGGGCGAAGAAGGCGGAGCGGTTAACGTGTTAACTCGAATGGTATCACCGTTTTTCAAACGACTTTTTCCGGGCGTTCCAGCAGATCATCCCGCCATTGGTAGCATGATGATGAACTTTAGCGCCAACATGCTTGGGCTGGATAATGCCGCAACTCCGCTGGGATTAAAAGCCATGAATCAGTTGCAAACGCTCAATGAAGAGGGCAAAGGCGAGTCAGCTTCCAATGCCATGATCATGTTTATTGTGCTCAATACTTCGGGTTTAACCTTGATTCCGGTAAGCGTAATGGCGCTGCGTGCACAGGCTGGCGCAGCCAATCCTTCAGATGTATTTCTACCCATTTTATTGGCAACCTATTTTGCATCATTAGGCGGATTAATTGCGGTGTCGATCAAGCAAAAAATAAGCTTGTTGCAACCCGTTTTGTTGGGTTGGTTGGCTGCTATTACCGCTTTTGTTTTTGGTATGATGTATTTGTTCAACAACATGCCTCAATACCGCGTCAACACCATTTCTAGCCTTTTTGGCAACGGAGTAATTCTCACCATCATCATCCTTTTCTTTTTGATGGCCACACGTAAAAAAGTGAATGTTTACAATGCTTTTATTGATGGTGCCAAAGAAGGTTTTCAAGTGGCCGTAAAAGTGTTGCCCTATTTGGTGGCGATGCTTGTGGCCATTGGTTTGCTGCGTGTTAGCGGCACTTTACCCGGAATTACCTACCTATTAAAACAGTTTTTTAGTGCGTTTTTATCAGATACGCGCTTTGTTGATGCGCTACCCACCGCACTCATGAAACCACTTAGCGGAAGCGGTGCGCGCGGCATGATGGTAGATCAAATGCAAACCTTTGGTGCCGATGGCTTTGTGGGTCGTTTAGCTTCTATTTTTCAAGGAAGCACAGAAACTACATTTTACACCTTGGCGGTCTATTTTGGCGCGGTAAATATTAAAAACACGCGCTATGCTTTGGGCGCAGGCTTGTTTGCTGATTTGTGCGGCATCATCGCATCCATTTTCATCGCTTACTTGTTTTTTGGATAATAAAGGCATTTAAATTCAGCAATCTACATTTCCTATGTTCATAGCTCAAGAGTACATTGAAAATGAATTTTTAAAGGTGACGGTAAACTCGCTTGGTGCAGAGCTTACTTCGCTTTTTAATAAAGCAACCAAAGCAGAAATGCTGTGGCAAGCCGATGCCAATGTGTGGGGAAGACACGCGCCTGTTTTGTTTCCATTTGTGGGAAGATTGAAAAATGGCGTTTACCATCATGAAGGCAAAACCTATGAAATGGGGCAGCATGGTTTTGCGCGCAATATGCCATTCGAAACTGTTTTTAAATCGTCAACGCGTTTAGAATTTTCACTCACTTCTAATGAAGCCTCAAAAGAAAATTATCCTTTCGATTTTGAGTTGCGCTTGACTTATGAACTGCAAGAAAACAGGCTCATTCAGTCATACCAAGTTGCTAATATTGGTGAAAATTCAATGTGGTTTTCTATTGGCGCGCATCCTGGATTTAATCTTGATGGCACTTTTTCTGATTACCGTATTGTGTTTGGCGCTCCCGAACCCGCTTTAATGCGCACCACTTTGCAAGAAGGCTTGCTGAGTGCTCAAGAACCTTTGAAGCTTGAAAACGACTGTGAATTGCCACTTCATCACGGTTTATTTGCTAAAGACGCATTGGTTTTTGAGCATTTGAATTCAAAAGAAATCACTATAAAACGGGCACAAGAAAAAATCTTGACCATGCATTTTTCGGGGTTCCCATTTTTTGGAATTTGGACACAGTCAACAGTTCTTGCAAACTTTATTTGCCTTGAGCCATGGTGTGGCATTGCCGACACCGTAAATGCTTCGGGCATTTTGCAGGAGAAAAAAGGGATCATGTCTTTGGCTGCAGCCGAAAAGAAATCATTTCGGTTCGAAATGGAAGTACATTGATCATCTACTAATTTTCCTTGCTAAGGTTTACATAAACAAAGACCTCCATTCCATGCTAGATTCTTCATATTTGCGATGTCGAATTCACCACAAAACAGCACAATATGAATGATTTTAATTGGGAAATCTTTACTAAAAAAATTGCCGTAAAGGCCAGTATTTCTGATTTATATGGTGCTTGGACCATTCCTCAAGAAATTGAAAGTTGGTTTTTAAGCAAAGCTGTTTTTCATAAACCTGATGGACAGCTATTGCCTAGACACGCCAACTTCGAGCATAATGATGCATATCAATGGTCGTGGTATTTATTCGGTAGCGCAGAAAATGGTAAAATCATTCATGCCAATGGAACAGATTTAATCCAATTTTCATTTGCTGGTGATTGTTTGGTTCAAGTAAAATTGACGCAATTTCATGATGATGTGATCGTAGAATTGACTCAAAGCAATATTCCAACAGACGATCAATCAAAAAAAGGAATTAGACTTGGCTGCGACTCGGGCTGGTCGTTTTTTCTAGTTAATCTAAAATCAGTTTATGAAGGTGGCCTTGATTTGAGAAACAAGAATGAATCGCTTAAAGGCATGCTGAACAATTAATAACCGTTGATCAGAAACTCTACTTAATCACATACTTTCCACAGCAATGGCAAAAGACAAAAGGCAAGCGCAAAAAACCACAATTAATCCGACTGCGAATAAGTGGACGAAGTTTTATCCAATCGTTCTTTTTGTCTTTTCTTTATTGCTTTACGCGAATACACTAAACCACGGGTATGTGCTCGATGATATTTCCGTTATTAGCGAAAATCGATATGTAAACAAAGGCGTTGAAGGCATTGGTCAAATTTGGAAAACGAGTTACCGCGATGGTTACTGGAACGATAGTGGAACAATCTACCGACCTATTGCTCTGACCATTTTTGCTATCGAATGGCAGCTTGCGCCAAGCAATCCTTGGCTTGCCCATTTTGTGAATGTATTGCTCTACGGAGCGCTTTGTGTGCTTTTGTTTAATGTGCTGAAAAAGTTGTTGCAAAAGGAAAACATTGCATTTGTCGCTACCCTTTTGTTTTCCGCCACAGCAGTGCATACCGAAGTTGTTGCCAACATCAAAAGTTTAGATGAAATCCTTTCGCTTTCGATGGGTTTGCTTGCGTGGTTGTTTATTTTAAAATGGAGTGAAGCCAAAAAAATAGCTCACTTAATGCTCGCTTTGGTGGCATTTGTAGTTGGCATGTTTACCAAAGAAGGCTTGATTTCTTTTGTGGCAATTATTCCAATCAGTTTATGGTATTTCAGAAATGCTTCGTTCAAAACAGTGGGTATTTCTTTGACAAGTTTGGCTGGTTCAACCATAGTTTATTTGGTTGCCAGAGCATCTGTGTTGGGTGGGCTAGAAGCTTCTATTAAACCTGCTAGCATCGATAATCCGATGGTAAAATATGCGTTTGACGAACGGTTTTTCACTTCCATGAAGTTGTACTGTTTATACCTCCAAAAACTCCTTTTTCCGCATCCTTTAGCTTATGAATACGCATTCAATAGCATAGAAAAGGGCAGTGCTACTGACATTGGTTCATGGCTTGGTTTGTTATTGCTTTTGGCCTTTTGTGCCGTTGCCCTTTGGGGATTTATGAAGAGAAATATTTGGAGTTTTATCGCATTTTCTTTTTTGGCGAGCATGGCACTTTACCTCAATTTGGTGGTGATTATCGGGGCTATGTTTGCCGAGCGTTTTCTGTTTTTCGCTTCTGTTTTTTGGGCTTTAGCGGTCGCGTTGCTTTTAGTGAAAATCTCACATAAACAATTACAAATAGCACTCACTGCCGCGCTTGTCTTGGGCTTTGGTTTTTTAACCGTCAAGCGGAATCCAGTTTGGGAAAGCAATTACAGCTTGTATGCTGCAGATATCGAAACCTTAGAAAATTCGTGCAAAGCGCACTATAATTTGGGTTTAGAACTGATGAAGAATAAGTCGGAAAACGCCAAAACAAAGGAAGAACGCACGCGCTATTTAAACGAAGCCAAAAGCGAGTTTTTGAAAGCCATTGAAATAAAACCAGGTTATGGTTTGCCAAAAGGTCAAATTGCCTTGGTTTACTATCGCTTGGGCGACATGCAAGAAAGCATCACGCGTTACGAAGCAGCATTGAAAGACACACCTACCGATGAGCAAGCTTGGAACAATTTGGCTTCGGCATATTTTACCACCAAACAATACGATCAGGCCGAGCGCTGTTTTATACAAGCCGTTAAGTTAAACCCTTATTATGCTGATGCACTGGGCAATTTGGGTGCCATCAATGGCATGAAAGGCAACCACGAAGCGGCCATTGGCTTCTTAAAACGTGCGCTTGAAGTAAAGCCAAATGTGGCTACCTATTACCAATACATTGGAATGTCATACCAAGCATTGGGCAACGAACCCGAAGCGCAGAAGTATTACCAATTGTTTGAATCGAAGAAGAAGTAGCTCGATTTACTACTCATAAATCGGCAATAGAGAAGTGCTTTTATTTTTCTGTTTCACTTTTCCTGTGTTGGCATCGATCACCATTTTAGTGGTTTCTAATAGGATACAGCCATTGGTGTGAGCGCAACGACCTTTGTGTGTATTGCCTGCGCTTTCAGTATTTTGAATGATCCATTCGGCTGATTCAACATCTAGCGAAATGCCAGAACCTTCCCATCTTTTGCTGAAATAACCAGTATGCATCGCTTTTCTGATCACCTCATTTTTATGGATAGGAAAAGAATGTTCAATGCTGTCTTGTCTGTTCCACTCAAAGATGTACGCCTCAATTTCTTCGTTTGTCCTTAGGCGGTCCATACCTTTGCCATTTAGCGGAATCACTACTTCGAAATCATGGTTTAAATAACCCCATTTGTAATCTTGTTCTATGAAATAGTAATCTTCATAGGAAGTAAGTTGATCATGGTCAAAAGGCAAAAGAATGTTGCCCAAAGTGTCGATCAATCCCCATTTTCTATTCAAAGAAACCGCGGCTCTATTTTTTAAAAATCGGTTAGCGTTGATGCCGCTATTGAAGTCAAATTGTGGGCTGATTACAATGGTTTTGTTGCTGTCAATAAAACCCAACTTACCTAAGTAGCATATAAATGCTTTTTGTTCACTAAAAACTAAACCACCAGAGGTAGTTCCATCTTGGCGATAAAATGCTTCTTCAAAAGGCCATTGAGCGCCAACAGAAACATCAATACTGTCTTTTTGAGCAAATGTTGGTTGAGTTATTACAGCAAAAAGTATGATGATGAAAATGCGCATGTTTGAGAGACGCAAAAGAGTTTAACGTGTTGGTGAAAGCACCGAACTAAAAATTTTTGGCTTTACGTTTTATTGAAAGTATCCTCTTTCCCATTAACTGGATTTTTTTGAAGTGATTGTAGACTTATAGCGAAACTATGATTGAAACATACGTTCAAAAAAAGCCTCAGAATTTCTTCGAGGGCTCTTGTTTAGTTTTAAAGTTTTGCACTGCTCACTGCTTACTGCGCACTGAAAACTACCAACTACTCCTGCACCAACTTCATTTCATCCACCAAATGCTTTGCTCCGGCAAATTTGTCCATGATGAATAGTACGTAGCGAATGTCAACCGTAATGTTTCGGCAAATGTTTGAATTGAACATGATGTCGCTCATGGTGCTTTCCCAAGTGCGGTCAAAGTTTAGTCCGATTAATGCTCCATTTGCGTCAAAAACAGGACTGCCACTATTGCCACCACTTGTATGGTTGCTGGCAATAAAAGCCACGCGCATTTCGCCTGTGTTGTGCGCGTAGATTCCGTAGTTTTTTTCGTTGTAGAGTTCTTTCAATTTTGCTGGAACTACAAATTCTGGATTCGTAGGATCTTCTTTTTCCATGATTCCCGAAAGGGTAGTGTAGTAGGCGTATTCAGCGCCATCAAAAGGTTCGTAACCTTCTACTTTTCCGAACGTGATTCGCAGCGTTCCATTCGCATCAGCAAAGTAGGTGCGCTCTGGCAAAACGGTCATTTGAGCGTCCATCCATAGCCTCATTAGGCTGTCACTTTTTGCAGAAAGTACAGAAAGTGTTGGGCGAACATTTTCAAAATAAAGAGCTCTGAAATTTTTACTGAAGGCATAAGCAGGATCTGCCTCTAGTTTTTTAGCGTTACTGCGCTTGTATTTTGTCAAAAAAGCTTCGAGTTTGGTTTTGTCAACCAATACAGACTTTTCGTAAAGCTCATTTACAAATGCTTTTAAATCAGCTTGCTGCAACTCAGGCGTGCTCAGGTTTCCAAAGGTTTTTAAATCTTCAGCCACATACCCAATTTGAGCTTGCATAATGGCTTTGTCTACATTTATATCATAGTTTTTAAAGAAGCCGAGTTTACCCAAAAGTTCATCGCGTTTTTTGTTGATGGTGCTGTCTGCAGCACTTTTATCATTGCTTAGCGCAATAAGCTCATCAAATGCTTCTGCAAAGCGCAAAACCTCAGGTCCGTAGTAATAAAATTCGATCAAGTAGTTTCTAGCTACATTACCCGAAAGCATTT
>CAZWXC010000078.1:0-7414 GCA_964637935.1 uncultured Flavobacteriales bacterium
CAGCACTTGATGCAGGTATACATTCTGTTACGGTAACAGATGTAAATACTGGATGCACTGCAAACGAAGATGTAATTATCGGAACACCACTTTTACTTACAGTTGCTATTGACTCAGTAGATACCAACACTTGTTTTGGTGGAACAGACGGAATTGCATACTCAAGCATTGCTGGCGGATCTGCGCCTTACATAATTGCTTGGCCAAACGGATCAGACTCATTAATGTCTGTAAACCTAGCTGCCGGTTCTTATGAAGTTACTGTGACCGACTTTAACGGTTGCGTTGCCAATGCAACAGCCGTAATTACACAACCTGCAACAGGTTTGTCAGTTTTAGCTTCTGTAGACAGTAACGCTACATGCTTCGGTTTTGCCAACGGTGGCGCTTCTGCTATAGCTGCTGGCGGTTCTGGAGTATATCAATACAACTGGACAGGTGGATTAGCAGGTGCTTCTATTACAGGACTTGCTGCAGGTCAATATATTGTAACAGTAACGGATGGTGGGGTTTGTAATGCAATAGATACAGTAACGATTACCGCTCCATCGCCAATTACTGCAACGGATGTTTCCAATATTTCTCCTACATGCCCGGGAGGAACAAACGGAACTGCTGAAATACTTGCTGCTGGTGGTACACCAAATTATACATATGAATGGCCAAGTGGAACAATAGGTGCATTAGAAACAGGATTGTCTGATGGAACTTATCCTGTGACCATTACAGATGCGAATGGTTGTCAAACAGTTTACAATGTTGTAATTGTTGACCCTGTTGGAATCACGTTGTCTAATGGAGGTGTTTCACCTACTGCTTGTGGAGTATGCAGCGGTGATGCCACAGTTTTAGTGGCTGGTGGTACACCTAATTACACTTTCTCATGGCCAAGTGGTGAAACCGGTAGCAGTGCCACACTACTTTGTGCGGGTGCTAATACTGTGACGGTATCCGATGCTAATTTTTGTGATGCCACATTAACATTTATTATTCCTAGCGATGGTGCAGATACAGTGATTGCTGGCGCTAATGACGCCCTGTGTTTTGGTGATTCTTCGGGTATAATATTCGGGTCTTACTCATGTCCGGGCGGTGGTTGCTCAATTGATTGGTTTGATATACCTGCAGGTAACTTAATTGGAACTGGAGATACTTTATTCAACATGCCTGCAGGTCAGTTTATCGCTCAATTGACAAACGGCTCGGGTTGTGTATTCAGTGATACGGCTATCGTTGGTGAGCCAACTTCTGTTCAAGGAAGTTTGGTTTCCTCCACAGATGCTAATTGCTTCGGAGGTTCTGATGGAACCGCAACAGTTACTGCGTCAGGGGGCACCGTGGGAGCAGGTGGTTATACTTTTATTTGGGACAATACGGAAGTGGGTTCAACAGCTTCTGCTTTAACAGCAGGATTACATGTAGTGACAATTTCAGATCAAAACGGATGTCAAGACACTGTACAAGTTACGATAGGTCAACCAACAACTGGCTTGTCAGTAATTGCTTCTGTTGTTCAAGATGTAAGCTGCAATGGTGGTAGCGATGGCGAAGTTGATGCAATTGCATCTGGTGGGTCGGGAGTGTATAACTACCAATGGAATGGAGCATTGAATGGTGCTAACCAAACAAATCTTTCTTTTGGAACATACATAGTAATTGTAGATGATGGCGGTATTTGCTTCGCTACAGATACTGTTACAATCATAGAACCAACTCCAATTGTTATTACAATTGATTCTACGAATAGCCCAACTTGTCCAGCAGGAAATGATGGTAATGCAGGAGTAACCGCGACAGGTGGCACAGCTCCTTATAACTATGCTTGGTCAAATGGTGATTTGGGTCAAGTAGCTACTGGTCTTGCTGCTGGTACGTATGATGTTACCGTTACCGATTTCAACAACTGTACTTCAGTTCAGTCTGTAATTATTGTTGATCCAGCTGGAATGGTAGTTGATTCAATCACAGGAATTTCTAATTCAAGCTGTGCTATATGTGATGGTTCTGCTACCGTAAATGTTTCTGGTGGCACTGCTCCTTACACATTCAATTGGTCAAATGCAGGTACAGGCCAAACAAACACTGCGCTTTGTGGGGGTATCAATTTCGTAACCATAACAGATGCTAATTTGTGTGAGATCATACAACAAATAAATGTTTTTGACAATGGTGCTGATACCATTACGGCCGACAGTATTGATGCTTCATGTGGAGCTTGTGATGGTCAAGCCATTGCAACTTATGATGAAATAAATGGTACAGGCCCATTCTCGGTTTATTGGACCAACAGCCTTGGAGATACTATCGCCCAAAATGTGGATACACTCACTAACTTATGCGCAGGTACCTATACCGCCACTTTGGTGAATGGTTTAGGCTGTACTTGGGTAGATAATACTACTGTAAATGCTCCGGATCTAATCGATCCTCAAGCTACGTTTACAGATGTTACTTGCTTCAACGCATGTGATGCAACAGTTTCTGTAAATCCAATTGGCGGTTCTGGTTTATTCACTTATGCTTGGGATAATGGTGCAGGAAACGTATCATCTCAATCTAATCTTTGTGCTGGAACATATATAGTGACCATCACAGATATTGCAGGCTGCGATACAGTAGTAACATTTAATATAATTGAGCCATCTGAAATTTTCGCTAATGCTACAGTAACTAACGCAAGCTGTGGTGGAACATGTGATGGTTCTATCTTAACCTCGCCAACTCCTAATTCAGGAACTTACTCTTTTAATTGGAGCCCAGTACCTGCTAATGGAAATGGATCTTTTGATGCCACTGGTTTGTGTGCTGGTACTTATTTCTTAACTATTACAAATCAAAATGGATGTTTCACAATTGATACATTCGAAATCACTGAGCCAACGCCAATTACACTTGACAGTAGTGATGTAATCAATGCTTCTTGTGGTGATACAAATGGTGTAGCCTTTGTTCAAGCAATTGGCGGAACAGGTGCTTTAACGTATAATTGGAGCAATGGCGATACAGGCCAAACGGCAGATTCGTTAATGCTCGGGTTATATGATGTTACTGTTTCTGATGCTTCTGGATGCTCAGCAATATTCGTGCTTCCAGTTTCAGAAGATAATGGTCCAACCATCAATATTGCTTCTATTAATGTTTCTGCTAATGGTGCAACCGATGGTGCTGCAACGGTAGTGGTGATTACAGCTCAAGGAAATACCACTTATGCTTGGAGCAATGGCGATACAAATCAAACGGCAGACACGCTAGCAGCAGGTTTTTACAGTGTTACAGTAACCGATTCTGCAGGATGTTCTGCAATTGATACGGTTACCATTACCGAACCATCAGCAATCAACATAAGCTTCGCTGTTACGGATATTACTTGCACAGGTGGAGGATGTGATGGTGTTATAACAGCCACTGTGGTTGGTGGTGTTGCTCCTTATAACTTTGCTTGGAGTAATGGCGATACCACTGCAACTATTGATACGCTTTGTGCTGGAACTTATTTGTTGACTGTTACAGATGCTAATGGCGCGATCATTATAGATTCTGTTGAATTGAATAATCCAACACCTTTTACGATCACACCGGCAATAGTTGATGCTACATGTAATGGTTCTTGTGACGGTAGCGTTGCTTTAACAGTAATCGGTGGTTCTGGTAACTATGATTACTTATGGAGTACTGGTGACACCACAAACATGTTGATGGACTTGTGCGCAGGTCAGTATACTGTTACGGTTACAGATACTACAGGTTGTTTTGATACCTTATCAGTTACAATTGGCGAACCTGCAGCTATCACTGTGAGTGTTATCAGTGTGGTAGAGCCAACATGCCCGGTTACAACACCAGACGGTTCTATTGAAGTTGCTGCCGCAGGAGGTAACGGTGGTCCATACGCTTACCAATGGTTAGATGATCAATTGAATCTTTTGGCTGGTCAAACTTCGAACATTGCAGCGGGCTTAACGGCTGGAATTTACAATGTAGCTGTGGTTGATCAAAGCACTGGTTGTACTGATACCACGTTCATTATTTTGAACAACGACAATGCAGCTGATATTGCACTTGACTCAATCAACCAAGTTTCTTGCTTTGGTGCTTGTGATGGTGAAATCTTCACAACCATAACTAATGGAACTGCTCCATACACAATTCTTTGGTCTTCAGGTGGAACGCTTGACGATGAATTCAATGTGTGTGCGGGCAACGATACGCTTACAGTGCTTGATGCAGTGGGTTGTTATTCAGCTGCTATTTACGAAATGATTGAGCCTGAGCAATTAGGTCTTGATGTAGTTGATATTGTTTCAGTAGCATGTGGTAACACGTGTGATGGAATAATTGAAGTGACCATGCAAGGAGGAACTGCGCCATACACTTACGCTTGGAGCACTGGAGCTTCAGGAGATAGTATTGGTGATTTGTGTTCAGGAACTTATGGACTCACAGTTACCGATTCAAACGGATGTGTGTTTAGCACAGATATTAATGTTGGTGGTCCAGATCCTATTGTGATTGCACTAGATTCAATTGATGCAGCTACGTGTAACAATACTGGTGATGGTGCAGTTTACGTAACCGTTTCTGGTGGAGCAGCGCCTTATTTCTACCAATGGACAGATGCTAACCTGGATGTGATTACCACACAAGATTTAGTAAATGTTCAAGCAGGAACTTACATCTTGTATCTCGAAGATGCTATTGGTTGTTTGATTACTGACACATTCGAAATTGGCTCTGTTTACGAAATAGAAGTTACAGCGCAGGCTGATACTACTGTTTGTCCTGATACTAGAGGAATTTTGGTAAGTGGAACATTCACCGGTGGTGGTGGAACAAGATGGTTGTCGGCTTCGGGTATTATTCTCGATAATGGAGTGCAAACTTTTGTAGATGCAACACAAGACACCAACATGTTTGTGTTTGAAGGCACTAACAACCTTTGTGTAAGTCGCGATACGATGTATGTATACCAAAGCGCTGGACCAGGCTTAGATGCTGGACCAAACAGAACGATTGAACCAGGTGAAAGCGTTGTAATAGGTGGTGATCCTACTTCTGCAGCAGGTTCTGCGGTTACATGGTCTGTTCCAAATGATGATATCTCAAGTGTTACAGATGCTAATCCTACGGTATATCCACTTCAAACCAAAGTATTCTATGTTACCGCAACAGATGTGGAAGGATGTTTTGGAATGGATAGCGTAATCATCACAGTTGAAAGATTGATTGATCCAGTTGGTGGTTTTTCTCCAAATGGTGATGGTGTGAATGACGATTTCTTCATTGATAAAATTGGAAACTATCCTAACGCGATCGTTCAAATCGTTAACAGATGGGGTAATCCAATCTTTACTTCAAGCCCAGGATATACAACACCCTGGAACGGTACGTTCAACGGCAATGCATTGCCACACGGAACATACTATTACGTGATTGACTTGAAGGACGCAAATGTTCCAGATCCAATCACCGGACCAGTTACTATTCTTAAATAATCATTGAAAAATTAAGCAATGAAAAAGCTCATAATTATAACCGCAATCTTAGCTTTTGGCATTTCGGCCAAAAGCCAGCAGTTAGAACAATGGACACAATTTTACTTGAATGAGTATGTTGTGAATCCGGCCACTGCAGGTAGTGACGAATACTTCAATGCCTTTGCTCAATACCGCGACCAATGGGTGGGTATGGTAGATGCTCCGCGCACATCTTACATTAGTGTAGATGGCCCAATTATCAATAAGAAAATGGGTATTGGTGGATCAATTATCAGTGATGTGGTTGGCGATGTTCGTAAAACAGAGTTCATGGCATCCTATGCCTACCACTTAAAACTTAGCGACAAATACAAGCTGAGTTTTTCATTGAGTGCAGGTATTGCTCAACTGTCTGTTGATGCTGGTAACTTGGACTTAGAACAAGTAAATGATATTGCATTGTCAAATAATTGGAGTTCTGTTTGGATTCCAGATTTTGGAGCATCTACTCGTTTTGAAGGGACAAATTGGCATGTTGGTTTCTATGTGCCTCAGGTTGCAAATTTGAAAGCACAATACTATGCTGATTACGATCAAACAAAGAACTTCCAAAACCGACACTACTATCTAACCGCTGGTTACAGATATGATATTGGAAGTTCTGATTTTGCGGTAGAAGGAAATTTCCTAGGTAGATATGTTGATCCGTTAGATGCTTTTGACTTCCAAGTACGCGGCATCTACAAAGACATGATTTGGGTTGGTGCGCTTTACCGCACAGGTCTGATTGCTACTCAAAAACCTTTAGCTGTAGGTATGATGGCTGGTTATTCTTTTGCAAATAATCTAACCATTGGTTATTCTTATGATCTACCATTAAACTTTGCGAGTGCTTCTTACAGCACGCACGAAGTAGTTTTAGGGATAAGATTTAGCAAGAAAAACAAGAAGCCACTTGTAGGCGCTGAGTAAGAATTTAGATTCAATATACGTGAAACCCCCTTTGTCTTTTTTAGATAAAGGGGGTTTTTAGTTATAGATAAGGTATTGCTTCCATGTTAAAACCATGCTCGGCATAGTAAGCCAAACACTTTGGTAAGGCATCTTTAAGTCGTGGCCAAGCTTTTTCACTGTCGTGAAAAACAATGATGGATCCTGATTTCACCTTTCGTGTCGCAAAATTCGCACACTCATCGGCTGTGTATTTGGGATCAAAGTCTGCGCTTAAGTCGCTCCACATGATTAAATCATACTCGTGTTTCAGGTGTTTTGCTTGTGAGCGCGTAATTTGACCGTAGGGCGGTCTTAGCAGCCGCGTGTCGACCGTTTCTTTGCAAAGCGCTATGTTGTCAAAATAAGTAGCGTTGTCCGTTTTCCAGCCGCTTAAATGATTTTGGGTATGATTGCCAACACTGTGACCAGCATTTATTAGGTCGAGCGCAATTTTAGGATAGGTTTCAGCATTTTCACCTACCAAGAAAAAAGTTGCTTTAGCATTGAATAATGCCAATTGCTCCATTACCCAAGGCGTAATTTCAGGGTGCGGACCATCGTCAAACGTCACGTAAATTGCATTCCGATCATTTTTCAAATCAAAAAACAAGTCTCTGCCTAAAGGCTTTATGATGTCGGGAAAATGTTTTGAATACAAATTCGAAAAAGTTTGATTGCAAAAATGAAATCTTTTTTACATTTGCGCTCCTTTTAAAAAGGATGCCCCATCGTCTAATTGGCAGGACAGCGGTTTTTGGTACCGTATGTCTAGGTTCGAGTCCTAGTGGGGCAACATATAAAGAAAAGACCTTTCGATTACGGAAGGTCTTTTTTGTTTTCAAAGGTTTCCAGACGAGAAGTTTATCCCGATTAAGCGCAGCGAACATCGGGAAGTCCTAGTGGGGCAACATATAAAGAAAAGACCTTTCGATTACGGAAGGTCTTTT
>CAZWXC010000078.1:7514-8310 GCA_964637935.1 uncultured Flavobacteriales bacterium
TTGTTTTCAAAGGTTTCCAGACGAGAAGTTTATCCCGATTGAGCGCAGCGAACATCGGGGAGTCCTAGTGGGGCAACTAACATTAAAGCTCAATTCAAGCATAGTCTAGGATTGAGCTTTTTTATTTTCCTCAGATTGACAATAGATTGACAAAAATATTAAGTTGAGTTCGTTCTTGTTTAATTTAGCCCCCCTCGCGGGTCAAATGCTCGGAGCCCAACTAGCGAGCATATGTTCCTTGCACCCCCTATTGGATAACATTTTTGGGGTTGATAAATTTAATGTAGTATGATTGAGCAGTTACTTCGTTTTTTCTACTGGCCATTATTTGGTTTGAGTTTGCTGTTTGGTCTGTTGATGGTTTGGTCACTAGTTAGTTTTTTTTTTGGTGCCAGTGTGCCAACTATTAAATTTAAGAAAATTAGAGGTCTACCCCAAAATAGGAATGAAGTAGCATTGATTCAAATAATAATCATACTGGGTAGATTTATTGTAATATTTTTTATCACAACAATTATAGTTTTCTTTCTCTTACTGTTCATTTCATGAGTCTCTCCCCCGTTGCCGCGCGAGTCCCCCGCTGCCGCGCGAGTCCTCTCGCGTGTGTGAATAGCAACTAGTACGATCAATTTTTATATTTGAATCGTATGAGTCGCAACTACAAGTTTCGTAATCCTGATGGAGTCTACTTTGTGAGTTTTGCTGTAGTTGATTGGATAGATGTATTTACCAGAAACGAAGACAAAAATATTTTTCTTGAAAGCATAGAGTATTGCCAGAAAAACAAAGGTTTAGA
>CAZWXC010000079.1:0-8245 GCA_964637935.1 uncultured Flavobacteriales bacterium
TGGTTTTACGCCTGTCTTTGTTAACGAGCTGAACGAAGATGCGATAGCTACTTACCTTTTAAATCGGCACCACTCATTAGGCGGGCTTCTATTCGCAGAAAATACTGATTTACGTTGCAATGATGCCCATGTCCTCAACAAGGAGCGGCTTGAGCGCCTGCAGTCGGACTGGGCAACATTGCCCGAAGTCAGGTTTCAGATGGACCGCCTCGCGTCACCCAGATCAGGCGGAGGGAGCAATCTCGACATAATCGCTGGAGGCCCGCCTTGTCAGGGCTTTTCAGGGATTGGGCATCGTCGCTCATACAGCGTTGATAAAAAAGATTTGCCGTCGAACCACCTTTATGGCCGCATGGCCGAGGTGATCCGCACGTTGCGGCCTAGGACGTTTCTCTTTGAGAATGTGCGCGGCTTGCTTCATTCGAAATGGGAACGCGACGGCAAGGAGCTGATATGGCCGCACGTGCTCGGCGAGTTTCGCAGCATCCCTGGCTATGAAGTCCGATGGAAACTTGTCCATGCCCGTGATTATGGCGTGCCGCAAAATCGGCCCCGCGTGCTCATGGTCGGCGTCCGCAAGGACATAGTTGAAGCCAGTTCAATACTGGATCCAACAGCTCACCCAGAAGATGCAGTTTTATGCGGTTTCCTGCCTAAACCTCATCCCAACGAATATCCCCACCTTGAGGATCTGCTCGGAGATCTAGTTGATCCGGCAGCCGCGCGGAAATTGAGGAGCGGAGAGCTACCCGAGGGCCGTTTTCAAACTGTCAAATACCCGCATGATCCCAAGACCGAAATTCAGCGCCGCCTGCGCACGCCGCCGGCACATTGGCCAAAGGGTAAGGCCGTTGAGCTGACAGACCACGAATACAGCAAGCACAAGGCGAACGTGGTCGCGAAGTTTGATGCGATGCTTAAATCGGGCGGGGAAATTCCCGACGAGTTCCAGACACGGAAATTCTCGCAGCGGCTTCTGCGGCCCAGATGGGGCAATCAGGGGCCGAGCATCACGGCCACCACATTGCCTGATGATTATGTGCACTATTCGCAGCCCCGCATTCTAACGGTGCGAGAATGGGCACGGCTCCAACTTTTCCCCGATTGGTATCGCTTCACAGGAAAGCGCACGACCGGCGGAATCCGACGCGCAGGAAATCCGCGAGAGGGCATTTTTGATCGTGAGGTGCCTAAATATACGCAGATCGGCAACGCGGTGCCCGTCGAGCTAGCGGAGCGGGTAGGGCAGCACCTGAGGCTTGTTCTCGACGATGCTTTGGGCAGCAGGTGATCATCAAAGATGCCGCTTCGCAAGCTCACCGAAATTGAACGTCAACGACTTGAAAGGCTGACCGCCGAAGCGATTGATGTGACCTTGCTCCAGCCTACCCGCACAGGGTTGGAAAAGTCGATTTTGGACGCGACCGCCCCCGTTCGAAATTATCTCTCCGAAAACGGCCTGCACGACTACCAGGTACAAGGACAGGGCACCGCAAATCGTGTTTACATCGAGGCGCAGCTTTTAAGCGTCGATCAGGTGACAGCTTCGCGGGCTTCGCTCTATCGGCCCGAAACGAAATCTGGTGATCCCCGCATCTGGTTCAGAGGGCTGCCCGATTACGCCAACCCCGATGATATGATTGCCATCACCGCCCATGAGGGACGGCTATTGCTTGTCAACCTGACCCAGATCGATCTGGGTCAGGTGCTCGACGATCGCCGCGCAGGGCCATTGTGGGAGGCCCTTCAAGCTATCAGCGGTGAGGCCAAGGAGGTTTCCGACGAGCTACTGGCCCTATTGCGTGGAATTGCGGCCCGTGGATTGCTTGCATCTGTCATGGATGAACGCGCAGATACCGCCATAGGTCGCACATTAGAGGCCGCTCTCGGCATCGAAATGAACGCCAATCGAGCGCCCGACTATCGTGGGATCGAACTGAAATCATACCGCCGCGCTGCTCGCGCATCCCGGGAGAATCGGAAAACTCTTTTTGCGCGGGTGCCGAACTGGGAAATCAGCAAATTCAAAAGCAGTGCTCAAATCCTTGATACATTTGGCTACCGACGGGAAGATGCCTTCAAGCTCTATTGCACTACATCGACACAGCGACCGAACTCACAGGGCTTGTTTTTCCGTTTGAATGAAAAGGCCGCCCAGCTCGATGAGTGCTCCACAAACGCAGAAATCGGAGCCTTTGCATCTTGGATGTTGGCCGATCTACGTCAGGCCCTGCTTGAGAAGCACAACGAAACATTCTGGATCGGCGGCACATCGCACATGGTCGATGGCCACGAGCATTTCCGCTTTCTGGATGTGCTCCACACGAGAAAGCCAATTGCCTCGCAGTTTGATATTCTGCTTGAGCAAGGCGAGGTCACGATGGATCACCTTATCAAGCGGAACGCGAAGGGGCGTGTTTCTGAGAAAGGCCCCCTATTCAAGATCAACACGGCTGCCCTTGGCCTGCTCTTCCCGCCTAGCCAACGATACGAATTGAACTAGATCCAACCCATATCGGCAGCGGTCACGTGCAGGCTTCTAGATCCGATTAGCGGGCATGAAATTTTTAGGGAGACAAATTTGCCTCCCCCTGCACGTATACTACCTTATCTTTGATCACTGTATCGTGGTTATGGACTTCATGACTATTCGTGAGACGTCCATGGCTCCCACCCATAGATATAGGTGTCTCTCAGTGGGAGACAAAAATGCCTCCCTGTGCCCTCTTTTCAGAAGGGCTTAAACCCCCTATTATGTCTGCATGACAACGACGAACGAGAGCGCAGAAACTGAAACCGCGAACGTTGTGCCCATCACGACGGCGGCAAAGGCTACTGCAAAGAAGAAGAAAGAAAAATGGCCCGCAGCCGTAATGGCGCGGGGATATAGCAGTGTGCCCTCAATTCTCTTCTGGGGACAGGGAAGGCTTGAACTTACGCCAGAGGAGCTAAACGTGCTTCTGCAGCTGATAAGCCATTGGTGGTCGGAGGGTAATGACCCTCACCCTTCCAAGGAAACCATTGCTCGCCGAATGGGTAAAAACGCCCGGACAATCCAGCGCCACCTCACGAGCTTGGAAACGAAAGGCTTCATTCGCCGTGAAGCCCGGTTCAAGATCCACAAAGGTCAGGACACAAACGCTTACGATCTTTCAGGTCTTGTGGCGAAACTGGTGGAGCTTGCACCTGAATTTCAGAAAGCTGCCGATCAGATCAAGCGACGGCGCGCTAAGGCTGAGGCAGGCTGACGAGGATCAGATAAGCTTGGTTCCAACCAAGCGAAGGCGTCCGCAAGGACGAGCAGAACACAGGGATTGGTGCTTTGCCAGAAGCATCGGCCCCTTCCAAAAGGGTTGATGAACCCACCGATCCCTGTGTTCTTTCCCTACAATAGCACAATGCTAGATCGACTTGAAGCAGCCCCCTGAATGGCAAGCGCGCGGCTGCGCAGTGGAAATTTCGAAAATGCTAAATAGCGGGTAGGTCAATCGTGATCCTACCCGATCGGGGGGCGGCTCTCCCCAAAGGAGACCGATTCATGGGTATCGAGACATTGCTAATTGTCGCTGTTGTGCTGATCCAAGCACTCAAGCGCTAAGGTGTGTTCACGGGGAGGGTTGTCCCTCCCCACACATCATCGCTTCAAAGCCCTCCCGAGCGTATTGCGGCCCACCTTTAAAATACGAGCCATGCCCGAGACGGTTTCCGCCCCGCTTTCGATCATCCGCCGCGCGTGATCCACGTCAGCAGGAGTGAGCTTGGGCTTGCGTCCCAGCTTCACGCCGCGCCGTTTTGCAGCGGCTAGGCCCGCCTTTGTGCGTTCAGTAGTTAAATCCCGCTCGACTTCAGCCAGCCACCCAAACACCGACAGAAGGAGTTTGCCCGTCGAGCTGGTGAGGTCGATTGCTTCTGTCAGGGATCGAAATCCAATTCCACGACGATCGAGGTCTAATACCGTGTTGACGACATGCTGCATTGACCGCCCAAGGCGGTCGAGCTTCCACACCACCAGCACGTCACCAGGTACGAGCGCCGCCATTGCCTTATCAAGACCAGCGCGGCTTTTTGTGCTCCCTGAAATCGTATCATCGAAGATCGTTTCGCAGCCCGCCGCAAGCAGCGCTTCACGCTGCGCGGCCACGTTTTGATCGCGAGTGGATACCCGCGCATATCCGATCAATTTCATAGTGGTATTTTGGTGCTGATTTTTGGTGCAGGCAACGGCCTGTTTTTACAGCGCTTGCGGGTATGCACCTAAATTGTCCCTTTTCGGTGCGGATCAGCCGTTACCATACGGCTAAAGACAACAGAACGACCCGCGATTGCTCGCGGATCGCCCTGATCGTCGTCACGTGCCTGTCAGCAGTCAGGGAAAGTGCGCCGGAATGTGGCGAGGTCAGCTAACGCCACATCATATTCACGGTTCATCGCTTGCTGTTCTGCAAGATCACGCCATTGCCGCGAACGCAGCTCGGCGAGCTTATCGACCGCGCGATTGGCGGCCTCCCTTATATCATCATTACTCACTGTATGCCTCCTATCTTGTTGATGACTGGCCAGTCATGATCATTCTAGGATGGACATTATACCAAACCAAACCAGCCAGTTAGGTTTTGCGAATTGTTGGGTTTGGATCCAGTTTGTCGCGATAGGCTGGATCACTATGTGATATGATCCGTTTGAGGCGTAAGGGCGGGCGACCTGAGAACAGCGCCAGCATATCCGTTGGCGGCAGTTCTAGAATTTGATCGGTGGCCAGTAGCTTCGCGCGCTGCTCTGTCCCGCTCTCGTTCTTCTTGCCTTCAAGCTTCTGGTTATGCGCTCGAACAGTCCGATCGCCGATGCCCGCGGCTACCCATTCCGCGGTTTTATTGTCAGTGCGCCCAAGGTTGAAAACCCGCACCGTGGCGCATGATCCCAGCAAGGTGTCTGCCTCGCCATCACGATAGACGCTGGAGATTTGAGCACGATCTTGGGTAACGAACAGTGCTTCAATACCAGCACCAGCTGCGACCGTCGCAACGTCAACCAGCTTCTGCATTCGGCCTAGCCGGGCAAACTCATCTAAGACCAGCAGGAGTGGGCGGGCAAGATTACGCCGCCCCATGTCGCGCATGGCAACGCCAGCGACTATGTTGACCAAAAGGCGCAAAAAAACTGAGAACCGAGCAAGCTGATCGACAGGCACAACAAGGAACACGTCGGTTGTCCCAGCTAGCAGCTCATCAAGATCAAAGTCGGAGGCCTCCAGAAATCGCCGCATGGGTGGAGAAGAAGTCCATGCGAACGCCTTAGATACGGTAGTCAAAATGCTACCGCGCTCCTTATCGCCAGCATTGAGGATCGCCGCCGCAGCACGAGCGGCGGGCAGGCTCACCTCCTCGCCAGCATCGCGCCATGCAAGCAGGCGCTCCTCTAGATCAGGCGAGCTAAGAATATCGGCAACTGTATTCAGGTTCCGCCGTTCTGGCTCATTAACCGTGGCCTTTACCACCACCTCAATCGCAGCCGCGACTAAGTTCCGGGCCATGATGTAGAAATGCGCTCCGGTGTCGCCTTCCGGAATCACCAAGCCATCGGCGATGACTTCGGCATCGGCAGTGATCTGGTCGGGGTCGGATCTGACGTAATCGAGTGGGTTGAAGCGGTCGGCAGACGGTTCAACGCGGCCAAGCGGGTTCAGCACTACGACGCGCTGGCCAAGGGATTGCCGATGACGACGAGTGATCGCGAATAACTCAGCTTTCACATCGAGCGCTACGACGGGGCCGTCATGGTCGATGATAGCGGGCAGGACACCGGAAACGCCTTTGCCGCCTCTGGTGCCGGAGATCAGCATGTGATGCCCACCCCGCCATCCGCGATCAGCATCATCGCGGTAGCGGAGTAATTTGCCACCCAAGCGACCGAGTGGAAGGCCAGTCTTCTGACGCGCTAAATAGCTGGCTTCCGCTTGTGTCATCCAGCGGGCGCCCCACGGACCACCCTCGACGTCCCGTGAGCCTGCCATCAGCCGTTTGAGTATGGGCACGCCGACGGCAAGTGCACCGAACAGGGGAAGTAAGGCGACGGCCCCCCATAGCGATATTATCAGCCACTGCTCTGCCCATGCAGTGGCCGCTATGTCTTGAAACCGCGTTAGTGCTGCAAGGGGCGCACCGTCTGAGCCAGCTGCGCGCGCAACGCACCAGAGATAGACCAGAGCCACCCATAACGCATGGAACCCGGCAATTGCGGCCCCGGCAAACGCCGTGGCCGCAATTAAGCCCCAGGCATCCCGCCAAAGCATATTCACGATGTCGCTGCGAATGATCAGTACCGCGAACGCGACGCCGAGGGCAGGTCCTGCCCATGCAACATTGCTCAGGGGTGGCCCGGAATATGCAGCCATAAGCAGAAAGATCAGGCCGGATATGGTGGCCGCCACCGCTCCGAATGCTCTCGGGCTAGTCATCCTGCATCGTCCTTTAGAAGGTCGACGAACAGTCGCTCATCACCCGGCTTCATCACGGAAGGCAGTCGGCTACGCACGTAACGGGCTAGCGATTCATTTGCTTGAAGATCGGTGAGCACGATTGAGCCCAAAAGCACTCGGCGGCGATCATCGTCTTTGCGCCGTTGCTCCTTCTCCCGTGCTGAAAGAGCGGTAATGCGTTCGTCGAGACGGCGCTTTCTCGCTTCCAGTTCTGCCAACCGTTCGGCGGGCGTTCGATGGGAACTCATCCAAACCTCCTTTTTCAGCCTTGATAAGCTATATAGGATAAGGCATTAGAAAGAGAAAGTGCGCGCTTATACATTGCTATCGCAATGTGCGCCAAGGAAAGCAGAAAGTGACGGAAGGAAGGAGGCAGAAGGCAAAATGGCAATCTACCACCTGAGCGCAAAAATGGTCAGTCGCTCCAAAGGCCGTTCGTCAGTAGCTGCCGCAGCATATCGCAGCGGCAGTCGGCTTCGTGACGAACGGACGGGTGAGGATCACGACTACACCCGCAAGCGTGGGGTGGAGCATTCGGAGATTGTCGCGCCTGATAATGCCCCCGCCTGGATGCGCGAGCGAGCTTCACTTTGGAATGCCGTCGAACGGATTGAGCGCCGCCGTGACGCCCAGCTTGCCCGTGAAATCGAGCTGGGATTGCCGCGCGAGGTGGCAATTGAACGCCGCACTGATCTAGTGCGCACCTTCATTAAATCCGAGTTCGTTGATCATGGCATGATCGCCGATTTCGCCATGCACAACGGCCGCGCTCGCGACGGTGGCGAACAACCTCACGCCCATGTCATGCTGACTACCCGGGAGCTGATGGGCGACGGGTTTGGAAAGAAGGCCAGAGAGTGGAACGAAACAGATAGGCTTGAAGGCTGGCGGGCCCGGTGGGCGGAGCACGTCAACCGTGAGCTTGAGCTCGGCGGGCACAGTGTCCGCGTCGATCATCGCAGCTTGGACGTGCAACGGGCTGAGGCTGAGCGTGCGGCTGAGCAGGCACAAGAAGCCGGTGATGGGCGCGAAGCCGAGAAGCAGAATGCACGGGCGGCTACTCTTGACCGTGAGCCTGAGCCAAAGCTTGGGCCGATAGCTTCGCAGATGGAAAAGCTCGGCCATGCATCCAGGCGGGGTGACGAACGGCGCGCTGTAGAGGCTCGCAACGCCGAACGGCGTGCGCTCCACGAACAGGCACGCGAATTGGCGAGACAGATTGTCGAGGTTGCGCAGCAGGTGGCCGATGATGCACGTCGGCGCCTGCAGGGGCTCGCACAGCGACTGGAAGCGGCATACCAGCGAGCCAGATTGGGCGCGGACGTTGTTCTGTCAGCTTCGAATTCAACGGGACTTAATGCGGCTAAGGTAGCTCCGGCACAGAATATCACACAAGCTGCCCGCGACTTGCTTCTTGGTCGTCCCAACCGACCAGATGGCAACCCAGCGAAGGCGCTAGATCCCGAAGCACTTCTTGGCCGCAAACCAGACGATCGCACCGACAAATCATCTGCACGCGATCCAGCGGCTTTTCTGGAGCGGACAGAGCTAAAGCCTATCGGGCCCAGAAAGCCATCACGCGATGATGATCGGGGCCGATAACATTTGGGCACAGCGTGCGCTCAAGAGGGCCTCATGTTTGCATGTCCTCAAGATGGCATGTAAGCATGCGTGATGCCAACAATCGCCATAATCAGCCAGAAGGGCGGCGCGGGTAAAACCACCCTCGCCCTGCATCTGGCCGCAGCCGCCGAGGACGCAGGCCATACC
>CAZWXC010000080.1:0-8234 GCA_964637935.1 uncultured Flavobacteriales bacterium
AAGCGGTCTATATCGCCAAAGCATGATAGAATTGCGTACCAACACATTGCAAAAATTATTCAAGAATACAAGCCCGACATTGTTCATACGCATGCATCTAAGGCCGGAACTTTAGGCCGATTGGCTGCAATGAATAACAATGTGCCTATTGTGTTGCACACCTTTCATGGTCATGTCTTTCATTCTTATTTTGGGAAACTGCAAACACTCGTTTATAAAACGATCGAGCGTTTTCTTGCAAAAAATTCCACTCGAATTATTGCCATAAGCGAAAAACAAAAAGCTGAACTTGGAATTGAGCATAACATTTGTCCAAGCGATAAAATTGAAGTCATTCCACTAGGCTTTGACCTAAGCCGATTCACAGAAAATCAAGATGTCAAGAGAGAAAAATTCAGAACCCAATATGGATTAACTAATGATGAAATTGTGGTGAGCATTGTTGGTAGGTTGGTTCCTGTAAAAAACCACGCATTTTTTCTAAAAGCCATCTCAAAATTACCCATTGAAATTGCTGCAAAAGCTCGGTTTATGATTGTTGGAGATGGTGAATCTAAAGACGAGATTATTGCTCAAACAGAAGCACTCAATCTTGCCTATAAATGGTGCGATCAACCAGAAGAAAACACCAGAATTCTATTTACTTCTTGGATCAAAGAAGTAGACGAAGTTGTGGCCGGAAGTGACATCATTTGCCTGACTTCGCTAAACGAAGGTACTCCAGTGAGTTTAATCGAAGCCCAAGCTGGAAGTAAGCCCGTTATTTCTACCCGAGTAGGTGGCATTAAAGATATTGTGATAGAAAATGAATCGGCATTGCTAACAGAAACGCATGATACAACGCTGTTTTCAAAGCATTTAATCCAATTGATTTCAGATAAAGAATTGAGGTTAAGAATGGGTGCTAAAGGACGCCAACACGTGCTTGAAAAGTACAGCTACCAACGCTTAGTAAACGACATGGAACAGCTTTATATAAAGCTAATTGAAGAAAAGAAATTGATATGAATAGAAAGAAAATACTTTACTTTGTAATTCAAAGTGCTTTTAAAATGAAAATAAATCTAAAACACCTTTTGTTTTTTGGACTACTTACAGTTCTCTTCTCAAGCTGCAGAATTTTCAATCCGAGTGTAATGCTCAGAACTCCAAAAGATTATCCGTACAGTGCTGGAGTTGATACGCTTCCGGCTTCTTACATCATCCAAAAGGGAGATCGAATCAGTTTTAGGTTGTTTTCAAACCAAGGTTTCAAAATCATTGACTTAACCACACTTGGCGAAAGTGGAGCAAATAGAAGTGCCATTTCTGGGCAAAACCAAGTGACATATTTAGTAGAACAAGACAGCAACATTAACCTTCCAATAATTGGCAGAACCAAACTTGCTGGGCTAAATCTAAAAGACGCAGAATTATTTTTAGAAGATAAATTCAGCAACTATTACAACGATCCATACATTATGCTGCAGGTTTCGAATCGCAGGGTTATCGTTTTTCCAGGTTCGGGTGGAGGCGCGAAGGTTATTCAAATTGAAAATGAGTATACCTCAATCATAGAAGCGCTTGCTCTTGTGGGCGGAATTGCCGACCGCGGTAAAGCGCACAAGGTAAAAGTGATCAGAGGAAACTATGCAAATCCTGAAGTATATAAGGTAGATCTATCTACGGCTGAAGGTTTTGCGGAAGCACAAACCTACTATGTGCGAGCTAATGACATTATTTATGTAGAGCCGTCCTATAGGCCTGTGCAACAAGTTATTACAGCTACCTCACAAGTACTCGGTTTTGCGAGTACCATTTTGGTTTCGTTGCTTTATATACGCAGTTTCGGCAACAACATTTAATCTTCTACAATGGCAGATTTACCTCAGAACAATTCTTTAAATGCTCGTCAAGAAAATGCAAGTTCAGGGTCTGATTTTGATTTAGGCCTTTTGATATATTTATCAATTAAGTCAATTCCTTGGGCATTAATCATCATTGTATTGAGTATTGCTACTGCCTATACATACTTGCACTACACTCCACCCGTTTTCGAATCGAAAAGTATCATTCAACTTACCAGCGACAATCAGGCTAATCGTATTTTAAACGTAGAAGATATTTATCAGAATAGCGATATCTCAAAAGAGATAGAGTTGATAAGATCTCCTGAGTTTTTTAAGCGAGTAGTAAACGCTCTTCCGATTGGCATTAGTTATTTTAGCGAAGGTGAGGTCTTAATTTATGAACGATATAAAGGCAGCCCAATCACTGTAGATTTCAAGGTAAAAAACCCCTTGCTATATGATATTCCTATTTATGCAACATGCCCAGATGAAGCTACAATAAAGCTTAGTTATACACTTTCTGGTATTGCCCGAGAAATGGATTTAAACTTTAATGATTCTGCAGAAAATGATGACTTAAGAGTATTAATCACAGAAAATTTTCCTCAAGCTTTTGAGCTTTTAGATCCGAAACATGAAGACAAGTTCTTCTTCGTTTTAAATTCTCAGGCTGCAAATATTAGGTCACTTGGTTCGAGCTATTCTGTGCAGGTACTTAACTCTAGTGCACGCACAGTTCAAATCTCAGTTCAGAATCAGAATGGACTTAAGGCCGCAGAAATATGTGATAAAATTGGTACTGAATTTATTCAGTTTGACTTAGAGCGCAGGTCGCAGAGCGCAAACAAAATCTTGAAATTTGTCAACGAGCAGCTTAATGAAGTTTTTGCTCGACTAAAAGAAAGCGAATCTCTGATTAAAAATTTTAAACAAGAAAACAGATTATCAGATAACGCAAATTTTTCGGCTTCTTTTGTCAATCGATTAAATGAATTAGATAAAGCAAAAACAGAACTTGACGTTGAACTCAAGATTCTTAATGAACTTATCCAGAACATCAATGCTGAAGCAACAGGCGTAAATATCTATTCGCTACTTCCTGTTTTAGCAGGAAATGAGTTTGAAGGTAGCATAACACTACAAATCAAAGAGCTGCAATCTTTGGTAATGACTAGAAACAGAGAGCTCTCAAATGCTACACCTGAAAACCCAACCATTATAATCTATGACCAACAAATCGAAATCCAGAAAACGCTTATCCTTAATAGTCTTCAGAAACTTAAAGAAAACCTAAACAGCAGTTTGGCCACGGTTCTGGCCAAAATAGATGAAATCGAGAAGAATTTCTCGAATCTACCGAGTCAAGAAATAGAGTTTGCCAGACTCCAAAGAATTTACAATTCAAACGAAAAATACTATACCCTGCTTCTGGAAAAAAAGACCGAATACGCTATCTCAGAAGCTGGATATGTACCTGGAAACACTGTTTTACAAACATCTAACCTTCCAAAATCGCCCATTTCTCCAAACAAAGGGATTACGTATGGAATAGCAATCGGTATTAGTTTAGCTTTGATCACATTGCTGATTTTTGGTCGATATCTGAGTCACAACGAAATAAGTGGACTTCAAGACTTGGATCGATTGATAGATCCTGGAATCAGCAGACTTGGGATTGTACCAAAATACAGTCAAGATATTCCACTTTCGCAATTAGTTGTGGATAAGAAGCCGAAATCTATCATGGCCGAATCTTTTAGAAGCATTAGAAGCAACCTTGAGTTTTTTGAGAGTAATAGTGAAAAGAAGGTAATCTCAGTTACGTCAACTATCAGCGGAGAAGGAAAAACTTTTGTTGCATTAAATCTAGGTGGGATTCTTGCATTTGGTGGAAAACGCGTGATTATACTCGACCTTGATATGCGTAAGCCCAGGATTCATAAAGGTTTTAAAACTACCAATGAATTCGGAATGAGCACGCTTTTGAGCGCACGAGACCAAATCAGCAATCTTATTCGAAAAAGCGAATTAGAAAATCTTCATTTTATAACAGCGGGACCTATTCCTCCCAACCCAAGTGAATTAATCATAAATGGAAGATTATCAAAAGCAATAGAAACGTTGAAACATGAACTTGATTATGATATTGTAATCATTGATAATCCACCTGTAGGTTTAGTAACAGATGGAATTACCTGCATGAAAATGGCAGATTACCCTATTTACATTGTTCGAAGTGAATACTCGAAGAAAAACTTCACCTTCAATATAAACCGACTCTATCACGAAAGCAACCTAAAGAATCTATCCGTAATTCTAAACAGTGTAAACCTAGATAGAGCAAAGTATGGAAGTTATGGCGCAAAATATGGCGCTTCATACGGTTATGGGTATGGGTATGGGTACGGCTATGGATACGGCTATGGGTATGGAAATGGGTATGGATATACTTCCAATGGATATTATGAAGAGGAAAATAAATCCAATAAAAAAAGCTTTCTTAGTCGGCTGAAAAAAGACCAAAAGAATGACGATTCAGACCACACCACTTGACGGACTTTTAATCATTGAGCCTAAAGTATTTGCAGATGACCGAGGCTACTTTTTTGAAAGCTTTAGACTTTCAATTTTTCAAGAACAAGGTCATGATTTAAGATTTGTACAGGACAATGAATCAAAAAGCAATGCTAATGTTATTAGAGGGCTGCACCTCCAAGCTCCACCTTTTGGACAGTCAAAGTTACTGAGAGTGGTGCGCGGAGCCATTTATGATGTGGCAGTTGATATTCGAAAAAACTCTCCCACTTATGGTCAATACTTTGGCATCGAGTTGAATGAAGAAAACAAAATCAATTTCTTCATACCAGAGGGCTTCGCACATGGTTTTTCTTGCCTTGAAGACAATACAATTGTGCAATATAAATGCACCAATTATTATCATAAAGCATCTGAAATGGGGTTGAAATGGGATGATCCGACTCTTGAAATTGATTGGAAGGTTTCAAATCCAATTATTTCAGAGAAAGATCAAATCTTACCAACCTTAAGTGATTTTGTGAGTCCATATTAACTTTGGCTGTTCACAACTCTGATACGAGTGCTTCGTAAGGGCGTTGGTCAATTTTACTTTTGACCAATCCTTTTGAAGAACTATGGAAAGTACCGAAATTATCTTCTCCTTATTCGTTTTTACAACTATTAGTTTAGTATTCAATTATTTAATACTTAAATGGACCAAGACATTAGGTGCTAAAAACGCTGCTAATAGCGGTGAAATCAGATGGAGCGAAAGCTATAAACCAGCTATTGGTGGAGTAAGTTTTTTCATTGTTTTTTTGATTGCCTACCTAGTCTATTTATTCGCTTTCAGACCAATACTTTCGGCTGAAGAAGAAACTCAACATCTAGGAATTTTAATTGCCATTACCATAGGCTTTTTCACTGGCTTGGCAGATGATGCTTATAACACAGTGCCTTGGTTAAAGCTCATTGCGCAAATCACCACTGGCTTTGTATTGATTTACACTGGTGTTGTCATTGATTTTTTTGAGATTGAGGTTGCTGATGCTATGCTTACCATTTTTTGGACCGTTGCCGTAATGAACAGCATCAACATGCTTGACAATATGGATGGTGTTACCGCATCAGTGAGCATATTCATCCTGTTTTCTGCGGCTTTAACAGCCTACCCACTTACTGATAACAACTTGTTTTACACATTCGTTTGCGGTGGAACAGCTGCGGCCATCATTGGCTTTTTATACTTCAATTGGAATCCTTCTAAGATGTTTATGGGCGATACCGGTAGTCAAATGCTTGGTGCATTGCTTGCCGCCATTGGCATTCTATTTTTTTGGAACAATGAAAACGTGATTGAAACTGGAGCATGGTGGCAAAAAATAGCCATCGTTGCCGTTGCTTTTGTGGTGCCAATTGGCGATTCGCTTACAGTCACCATCAACCGCATCAAACGTGGCCAATCGCCTTTGGTTGGTGGTCGCGATCATACCACGCACCATCTCTCTTTTGCTGGGTTAAGCGATAGAAAAGTAGCTTTAGTAATGGTTGGTTTTTCACTGATCTCATCTGCACTCATCGGTTTACTTTCTTTATCAGAAAGCCTACAACAAACAGGATATTATATCGTCTTACTTTGCTACGCTATTGCTGTAATTGGCTTTTTGTACAGCACCACTGTTTGGAAAAAATCTCGGCAGGTTTATTTAGAAAAACATGCTCCAAAAAAATAACATGAATACATTCATCAAAACTGTTTCAGCATCAATTGTAATTATTGCTGTTTCTGTTATTTCAATCGAACTTTTCACCGCTTCTACCTTTGAAGAAAAAGAGAACGAAAAGTTTACAGAGCACTTTCAAGACAACTACAAAATCTTTGCGCTATCGCTGCCCGAAGCAGTTGATTTTGCGGGTGAAAAAGTGCCACTGAACTTAGTAGATGTAAGCGAAAAGCTTGACCGAGAACTTTCTGTTAATACCTATTGGCAAAGCAATACGCTGCTAATGCTTAAACGCTGCAACAGATGGTTTCCTACCATTGAAAAAATTCTAAAAGAAGAAAATGTGCCAGACGATTTTAAATATTTGGCATTAATGGAAAGCGGATTGACACAAACCGTTTCACCTGCTGGCGCAAGCGGTTTTTGGCAATTGATGAAAGATGCAGCCAAAGAAAAAGGATTAGAAGTAAACTCAGATATAGACGAACGCTATCATATTGAAAAATCAACACGAGCTGCATGTGCCTATTTGCGACAAGCAAAAGCCAAATTTGGTTCTTGGACCTTGGCTGCAGCCTCATACAACATGGGAATGGCCGGTCTTAAAAATCAACTCGATCGCCAACAGGCAACAAACTATTTTGATTTGGTGCTCAATGAAGAAACCTCACGTTATATTTTTAGAATTTTAACGGCCAAATTAATCATCTCCAATCCAAGAAATTATGGATTTATTTTTCGCGACTCTGACTTGTATCAACCTCTAAAATATAAGACCATAGAAGTGGATTCAAGCATTGATAATTTGGCTGAGTTTGCCTTTAAACAGGGCATTAACTACAAAACGTTGAAGTTCTTAAATCCTTGGTTAAGAGACAACGATTTGCCCAATGCATCTCAAAAAAAGTACATAATTCAACTTCCTTTGCAACCTCTTGCAGACCTCTTGGTTAATGACAAGGAGCAAGTTGCTAATTTCGCGCGCTCGCAACAGCAAGGATCAAATGAAAGTGGAGACGGAAGCAAAGAATAATCACGATTTTATAGAAATACTAGGAGCAAGAGAACACAACCTAAAAAATGTAGATCTCAACATTCCTAGAAACCAATTGGTTGTGATCACCGGCCTCAGTGGCAGCGGCAAATCTTCATTGGCATTTGACACTATTTATGCCGAAGGACAACGCAGATACATCGAAACCTTTTCGTCTTACGCAAGGCAATTTATCGGAGGTTTAGAACGTCCTGATGTAGATAAGATCAACGGATTGAGTCCTGTAATCTCGATCGAACAAAAAACGGTAAACAAAAATCCTCGTTCTACAGTAGGCACCATTACTGAGATCTACGACTTTTTAAGACTATTATATGCCAGAGGCAGCGAAGCCTTCAGCTATGCCACAGGCGAAAAAATGGTGCGCTATTCTGATGGTCAAATCATTGATTTGATTTTAGAAAAATATTTAGGTCAAGAAATTACGTTAATGGCTCCCTTAGTAAAAGGTAGAAAAGGCCATTACCGCGAGTTGTTTGAACAAGTAGCTAGAAAAGGTTTTTTGCGTGTTAGAGTAGACGGTGAACTAGAAAAGATAAAACACCGCATGCAAGTAGATCGCTACAAAGTGCACGATATTGAGCTTGTAGTAGATCGAATTGTAGTTGACAATAAAAGCCAAACCCGTCTTAAGCAATCCATTCTTACGGCTTTAAAAGAAGGCAAAGGTCAATTAATGTTGCTCGAAAGCGATCAAAAAACCTTAAAATACTTCAGTAGAAGTTTGATGTGCCCAACTACTGGAATTTCCTACGATGAGCCTGCACCAAACCTCTTCAGCTTCAACTCGCCCTACGGTGCTTGCCCTAAGTGTAATGGACTTGGCGAAGTGCGCGAAATTGATGTAAACAAGATTATTCCTGATCCTTCGCTTTCTATTAAACGCGGTGGTTTGGCGCCACTTGGCGACTACAAGAAAAACTGGATTTTCAAGCAAATTGAAATCCTTGGTGAGAAATACGAGTTCAAACTTTCAACTCCGTTAAGCGAAATTCCTCAGGAAGTAATCGATATCATTCTTTATGGCACAAGCGAGCAATTTGAAGTAAAAAGCGACACGCTCGGCATCACCAAATCATACAACATTAAGTTTGACGGTGTTGCTAATAT
>CAZWXC010000081.1:0-8233 GCA_964637935.1 uncultured Flavobacteriales bacterium
TGTTTTGAATGGTGACATCGATCAATTTTTGACTGCTTGGCTCATGTATATTGCAGGTAAGCTGACGGTTGAGGAAGGTTCGAATGACGTGATTTGAGGTGATGAGAAAAGCCTGTAAGGCGCTTTTTTTAAGCCAGATCGCTAGATTTTTCTGAAAGGTTTATTCTAGGCTAATTAATTACTGACATCTGATGTCAGATAACTTATATGCCGAAAACTTAACCAATGCGCCCGCGATAGCAGCGGAAATCCTTTGTTTGGGTTTTAGTTTAATGTAGCAGACCAAGACCAGCGACTGAAAGAAGCTCGGTTCTTGGGCGTGGCGTAATTTATCAAAAACCAACAAAGATTGGAGTGGATAGCGCGTACAAGTTTGTTCGGGGTGCAGAGGTTTGTGGCGCCCTACAAAATTTAAAGAAGATTACTTTTTGTATTGGTGAAATCGGCTTGTAGGCTATTTTAGTTCAGCTACAAACAAAAAATGCCCACTTGAAAACAAGTGAGCATAAAATATAGAGACATCCCGATCTGTGCGGGACGACAATTACTGAGGAAGTGATTCTTCTATTTCTTCTTCTTTCTTAGCAAAAAGACCTGGCATGATGCTATTTAAACCGCCCATTGTAGCCCAGTATCCTAAAAATCCTACAAGGAAAATTAAGATCCAGAAAGCCATTAAAAGGAAAAATAAGAAGATGAAAAAACCGATATATTGACCCATGTCACATTACATTTGGCAGCGAATATAAAGCAATTGGAAGTTTTATTTGCAAGCCTTTTTTGAAAATTGGAGTTTTTGATAAATCTCATTTTTTGAAGGGCAAATAGAAGTTTTACTTTCGGCTTTTGAATCATCTTATTTTCAATATTATAACAAACAAAAAATGAGCTATCGCATAGAGAAAGATACGATGGGCGAGGTGCAAGTGCCTGCCGATAAGTATTGGGGAGCACAAACGGAAAGAAGTAGAAACAACTTTAAAATTGGCGCTGAAGCGAGCATGCCTATTGAGGTGATTCGTGGATTTGCTTACTTGAAAAAAGCAGCAGCTTATACCAATTGTGAGTTGGGTGTGATGAGTGAAGAAAAGCGCGATTTGATTGCCGCTGTGTGTGACGAAATTTTGGAAGGGAAACTTGACGATCAGTTTCCATTGGTGATTTGGCAAACGGGTTCGGGCACGCAAAGCAACATGAACGTGAACGAGGTGGTGAGCAACCGCGCTCACGTGCTTGATGGTGGTAAATTAGGCGAAGGCACAAGCAAAATTCACCCAAATGATGATGTGAACAAGAGCCAAAGTTCTAACGATACCTACCCAACAGGAATGCACATTGCGGCCTACAAAATGGTGGTTGAAACCACTATTCCTGGTGTAGAAACGTTAAGAGATACGCTTGCCGCGAAATCGAGAGAATTTATGCATGTGGTAAAAATTGGCCGCACACACTTGATGGATGCTACACCGCTTACGGTGGGGCAAGAATTAAGCGGATATGTGAGCCAGTTGAATCATGGATTGAAGGCTTTGCGCAATACATTAGAACACCTAAGCGAGATTGCTCTTGGTGGAACTGCTGTTGGTACTGGAATTAATACTCCGAAAGGATATTCGGAATTGGTGGCGAAATACATTGCTGAATTTACCGGCCATCCTTTTGTTACAGCTGAAAACAAATTTGAAGCGCTTGCTGCCCATGATGCCATTGTAGAAACACATGGTGCTTTGAAGCAATTGGCGGTGAGTTTGATGAAAATTGGAAATGATATTCGTTTGCTAGCTAGTGGTCCACGTTGTGGTATTGGTGAACTTTTGATTCCTGAAAACGAACCAGGATCTAGCATTATGCCAGGAAAAGTGAACCCAACTCAAAGCGAAGCATTGACCATGGTTTGCGCGCAAGTCATGGGTAACGATGTAGCTATTACCATGGGCGGTGCCACAGGTCATTTTGAGCTGAACGTGTTTAAACCAATGATGGCATACAATTTTTTAATGAGTGCAAGATTGATTGGTGATGCTTGTATGAGTTTCAATGAAAATTGTGCTATTGGAATTGAAGCTAATCATGCGCGCATCAAGCAAAACTTAGATAATTCATTGATGTTGGTTACTGCCTTGAATACCAAAATTGGCTACGAAAAAGCAGCTAAGATTGCCAAGACAGCTCACCACAACGGAACCACCTTGAAAGAAGAAGCAGTGAACTTAGGTTACTTAACTGCGGATGAATTTGATCAGTGGGTTGATCCAACTAAAATGATTGGTTCTTTATAGACTTGAGATGCTAGACTAAAGACAATAGACATCCTGATGATGCTATCGTTGCAAGTCTAGGTTATTAAGAATCAGATCTTATAAATCTTAGATAATACCACAAAAAGCAGCCCGTTTGGAAGTAATTTCAAACGGGCTTTTTTGTGACCGATATTTTGTGTGAAGCGTTGTTGAAGATTTTTAAAATAGGATGCTTGTGTTTGTGGCTAATACTTGGCTTGAAGGCTAATGCGCAAAAACCAAGGGATGAAATTTTTCCAAGTTCATACAACAAGAAATACTTAGAGCACCTCATTAAAACAAAGGTGGACAGCGTGCGCGCGGTGCACAATTTGCCTCCTTTAGCCAACGATTCTGTTTTGTATGTAGCAGCGCAATATCATGCTGATTACTTGAAACGTACCAATCGATTTTCGCATTTCGAAGATGACATTCCAAAAATGAAAACGCCACAATTGCGCATTGATTCATTAGGAGCGGTGAATGTGTTGGCGGGCGAAAATTTGGTGAAATCCTTCATTCAAAAACCTGTAAGGAATAAGAAAGACGGGGATGTTTTTTGCAAAACATACCAGCAAACAGCTTGGCATTTAGTGGATTTGTGGGTGCATTCGCCCGGTCATTTTGCCAATATTATTCGCCCAAGTTGGGATATTACAGGCGTGGCAATTACGATGGACACCAACACAGGGCAAGTAATTGCTGCGCAAAAATTTGGTGATGTACTCTTTGCTTATGAGTTTGATGAAAACAAGATGTTTTTCAATTATTCAGACTATAAACCATCACCGCCAATCACTTCTTTTTCTGGAATAGATTCTAATCTGTTGGTGCGTAAACATGAGTATGGAACGATGCCTTTGGTTTGGAGTCCGAATGCAGTGGGTGCGGCTGCTGTTGTAGAAGAGCGGAAATATAAAATTGACACGTATACCAGTGGCAAAAAGGTGGGAATAGAAACCTACAGCACAGAAATGCTTTACAATTTTTTGTCGCTGCACAGAAAAAATGGGTTGGCTTTTGAGTTCGTTCCATTCGAACCATACGATTGCGGAAATCCAGCTTATTATACCCAACCAAGCCGAAGAAATTGTCAACGGATTTATAGCGGTGAAATCACAGAACCTTTGTATCGAAAGGATTTGATAGGAGGATTTAAGCGAAATAAGTTCGAATGGTTTTGGCGCGCCAACCGAAAATCTGAACGAGATAAATTCAAGATGATTTTGGGAAAACAACCTGAAAACAGTATTTATTACGAGCGTAATATTTTGTTTTTCTACAAAAAGCAATTGTTGCGTGTGATGCATCTTACGGGCTATTGCGGAGAAGGTACCATCGATTTTCAACTCGAACATCCTTCGCTTGGTTTTGTGAAGTATGAGCCAGACACTCAATTGTTTGTGCCGCCAGCTATTGATAAAAGCATTGAGTTTGAAGTTCCTTTTGAACGCGGAAAAGTTGATTTTACAGGTGAAAATGCAAATCCAATTTTGGATAGCATTCGAGTTCGCTTTACGCGAATTGATAGTTTGAAAATCAATGCCTACAGTTCGCTAGAAGGCGATAGTGTTGTGAATGCTCGATTGCAGATAGCGCGTTCAGAAAATATACGCAATCTCATTATCAGTAATGAGCCGCATAAAACGATTCCGTTTCAAATCGCTTTAAGCGAAAATTGGGATAAAATGTATGAGCAGATGGCCGATTCTGCTGGGGTAGAATATTGGGCAGAATGGTCAAAAGCTGAAATTAGAAAACAATTAAATGCTGAGCCAGATTCGTTTGAGTTTTTGCTCAAAGAACAAAGAAAAGCGGTGGTTCAAATTGATGGCGTTTTTCGCCAAAACCTTCAAGATTCGTTGGATTATATCAAAGAAAAATATGAGAAAATTTTGGCGATTGATCAACCAGAAGTACTTCAATTATTGGATGATACACTTGCAAAGTACTATGCTTTTTATAGCAAGTTGGTCCATTATAAAGATGACAAAATGTTGCCCTTGCCTGAGTCGCTAACTCTTTTCCCTCATCTTGACCAAACACGCTATTGGATTGCACTATTGCATAGTATCAATGATTGGAATAATCAAACCGAGTTGGGCGAAATAAACGCGCAGTTGCAGAATTGGAAAAGAGGTTCAACATCTATGGTTGTGTATTACAACTGCTTGATGTTTGAACTGAAGCTTGACGCGGATTCGCATCGAATAGATTACATCAAATTATACCAAGAAGCTAAAAAACGAAGTTTTGGAAGTGCGCTGATTGATGGCGTTTCACAATCTAGGATAGATTCGATTTGGTTGTTGTTAAACATCAGAACAGCAGATCAAATCTTATCAAAAGGTGGCAATGATTTTCAAGAAAACTTAAATGTTGTTTTTGATTTCTTTGAGAAGGATCCAAGCAAAATTGCCACTGAATCTGATGTGGTTCGGTTGGCTAATTTTTTCTTAAAATTTGATGATCAACCTTTTGCGCACCATTTTTTAGAGCCTTGGGCAAATGCTGAACATTTAGAAGCCTTAAAGCTTTTTGCCAAAATCAACTACCATCATATCGAAGAATATCCCGAATCGGTATATTTTGATTGGCTTGTAAAAATCCAAGAATATTTACCTCAAGAAGATTGGTGTTCGTTGTTTATTGGCGAATGCAACATTCCGTTTCAGGTGTTTGATTACGAACCACTAAGGCAAGAATATTGTGAAAAATGTGACGAATACAAGAACTATGTGGAGCGTCTTTACGAAACGCAACTGCTTGAAAAAGATTAAAGCACTTTGTTGTGCTTGTCTTGCTTCAGATCGCTAACAAATTGCTTGATTTTTTGCTCTTCGTCTTTTTGACAAATCAATAAAACATCTTCAGTGTCAATGACAATGTAGTTGTTAAGCCCTTGAATAACAGCGAGCTTATTGTTGTTCAGTCTTAAGATTGAATGCGAAGTGTCATACGTTCTGATATTCTTACTGAGCTTCACGTTTTTATCTTCATCCTTAGACAACTGGTCATAAAGCGAACCATATGTGCCAAGATCGCTCCAACCCAAATCGGCCAAGATCACGTCCGTGTTCGGAGCTTTTTCCATAACCCCATAGTCAATCGAAATATTTGGACTCAAAGAGTAAATCTCCGTAATCGCTTTTTCCTCGTTTTCTGTGTTTAAGTGTTCCAGTTTTTCTTCGAAAAGCTTTGCCAAATCAGGTAGATTGTTTTGAAAAGCTTCTACAATGGCTTTGGCTGTCCAGATAAACATGCCTGAATTCCAATAAAAATCACCGCTTTGAAGAAATTGTAGTGCTAATTCTACACTGGGCTTTTCAGTAAAGGTTTTCACCTTTTTTACGTTCTCATTTTCATAATCCGATTCTTTTAAGAATTGGATGTAACCGTAGCCTGAATCAGGACGGGTTGGCTTGATACCAACTGTAACTAGGTTACCTGTGTTTTGTGCATGTGCAATGGCAGTTTGCATGGTTTCTTCAAAAGCTTTTTCTTTCAAAATAACATGGTCTGCTGGCGAAATCACCATCACCGCATCGGGATTTTCCTTGTATAGTTTGTAAGCAGCATAAGCAATACAAGGAGCTGTATTTTTTCGCGCTGGCTCTGCTAACACTTGCTTTTCATTAAGATCTTGTAAGTGCTCAAGCGTCAAATTCACATAATCATCGGATGTAACAATCATGAAATTTTCTGCCGGACACAGATGATTTAGTCTATCGTAAGTCAACTGGATTAAAGACGAGCCTGTGCCCATGATGTCTAAATACTGTTTTGGGAAATGTTGACGGCTAAGAGGCCAGAATCTACTGCCGATTCCGCCAGCCATTATTACGCAATAAACATTATTCATAGTGTCGAGGATTTTTAAAATCGTGGCGAATGTAAGTCAAGCTTCATAGTTCAGTTTGAAGTCAACGTTAGGTTTTAGGATATTTTATGCACTTCAGCTTGACTACTTACCAAATACCATCGCTTGTTTTCTGCGTCTTGGCATTTAAAACGTGTTCGTTGCAATTCTCCTTTTATAAATTCTCTTCCGCTTTTAAGAATAAAGTGGTCGCCAAGTTCAAGGTCTTTGAGCAGTAAAGTGTCTACATCATCAAATTGCCTCAGGGCTTCGTTCAATTCCGCATCAGAACACGAGGCGGCTTTTGGACTTCTGATATGCTTTATAACAGCCTTGTCTATGTTTTGTGGAAAGGCTCCAGCAGCATGCAGCTCAATCATCAAATTGCTGTAAATCCGTTTCCAATTTTCACCGTGAGGTTCGCGTAAGGTTTTACGCTCCAAATAATCGTTTAAGTGAGCTATTTCATGCGTTAGCGTTACTAGAAAAGAATAGTGGTTCAAGTTTCCATTCACCGAAATTTCAGGAACAGCGTGCTTCGATCGCATTCTAAAATCGCCAAGCTTTGAGTTTCTTGGCTTGGTGATTTTGATTTTGAGAGGTTGTCCTTTGATCCAATGATAAACTACAGCAATAGATGCAGCTGGAATATATCGACCGATTCCGCTAACAAAACTCTCTGGGATCATTTTTGGGCAGTGATCACTTGCACATCTGTGCTTGTACCTTGGCTCATGCTCCAACTCGGGCAATCGCATTTCTTTTTACTGCCACCACGCGATGCTGTGCATGATGCTAATACGGCAATGGTAAAAAGGGTGAAAATTATTTTTACAAAACGCATAGTTCAAAGCTAACGAATTGTTCATTTAGCCTCACATCAAATAAGATTTACATTTGCCGCTATGGCGTCTTTGCTTTTTAACATCGGAAAGTATTTCATCCTCATGTGGAGGGTGTTTAGCAGACCAGAAAAATTCTCGATTTACCGAAAACGATTTTTCAATGAAATGGTTTCTCTTGGGCTTGACTCTTTGGGAATTATCATCATTATTTCTGTTTTCATGGGAATGGTAATCACTATTCAAACGGCAGCTAATATTGATAGTGCCTTTATTCCTGCCTATACTATAGGTTTTACAACGCGTCAATCAGCTATTTTGGAATTTAGTCCAACCATTATGGCGCTCATTTTGGCAGGAAAAATAGGTAGTAACATAGCTTCTGAAATAGGTACAATGCGTGTCACGGAGCAAATTGATGCTTTGGAAATAATGGGTGTTAACTCATCTGCTTATTTGATTCAACCCAAAATAGTTGCAGCGGTTTTGATCAATCCTTTTTTAGTGATCATTTCCATGTTTGTATCCATTGGTGGTGGATACGCCATCGCTATGCTGACTGATATTGTTTCTGTAACAGATTATGTATACGGAATTCAATATGATTTCAAACCAAATCATGTAGTGTATGCAGTGTCAAAATCTGCGGTTTTTGCTTTTCTATTTACCTCCATTCCTGCTTTTCAAGGTTTCTATGCCGAAGGTGGTGCACTCGATGTAGGCAAGGCAAGTACTAGAGGTGTTGTGCAAAGTTCTATTATTATTCTTTTTGCTAATTATATCATCACACAACTGTTTCTGATATGATAGAGGTAAAGAATTTATCAAAAACATTTGGTGATCGAAAAATTCTGGACGACATTTCTTCTGTTTTTATAGAAGGTAAGACCAATTTGATTATTGGTGCCAGCGGAAGCGGGAAGAGCACGCTAGCTAGGAGCATTGTGGGCTTAGTTGAGCCCGAAGAAGGCCAGATATTATTTGATGGGAGAGACTTTCTTAAAATGTCCCGAAAAGATCAGAAGGAGCTCCGTAAAGAGATTGGGTTCTTGTTTCAAGGTAGTGCACTCTTTGATTACATGACCGTTGCAGAAAATGTACGTTTTCCATTAGATATTCTTACCAATCTTTCTAAAAAAGAAAAGGAAGAGCGCGTTGACACCGTTCTAGAACGTGTAGAGCTCTCACACGCGAAAGCGTTGTTCCCATCAGAATTGAGTGGTGGTATGAAGCAACGGGTTGGAATTGCCCGA
>CAZWXC010000082.1:0-8216 GCA_964637935.1 uncultured Flavobacteriales bacterium
TAAACTATATTGTAAGCACCAACGTGCAAAATAATTTGTATACCAGTTGTTGTTTACGTTGTTTTCGTATTCGTTCGGGCCAGTTACGCCAAGCATTACATATTGCTTTTTGGCTTCGCTCCAATTCACGCGTTGTGCCCAAAATCTCGCAATTCCTACCAATACCTCAAAGCCATATTCTGCTAAGTAAACGCTGTCTTCAGTATGTTTTACGTAGTTAAAAATGGCATAAGCGATGGCTCCGTTTCGGTGAATTTCTTCGAATGTAATTTCCCATTCGTTGTGGCATTCTTCGCCATTCATAGTCACCATTGGGTAGAGTGCCGCACCATTTTTAAAGCCTAATTTCTCGGCATTTTCAATTGCTTTTTGCAAATGCTTGTGACGATAAATGAGCAATGTGCGTGCTACATCTTGGCTGGTAGTAGCCATATAAAAAGGCAGGCAATACGCTTCGGTGTCCCAATAAGTGCTTCCGCCATATTTCTCGCCCGTAAAGCCTTTTGGGCCAATATTTAACCTAGGATCATGACCAGTATAAGTTTGATAAAGTTGAAAAATATTGAAGCGAACAGCTTGCTGTGCAGCCACATCACCTTCTATTACAATGTCGCAGTCTTTCCAGGTTGCGGCCCATTTTGCAGTGTGCTCAGCTTCAAGTTTTTCAAAACCGAGCATGTGCGCTTTTGCCAATGCATCATGGCATTTTTCTTCCAGCGCAGTTGCATCATAATCGCGACTGGTGCAGTTAGCTACCAGCTTTTGAATCTTGAATACATCGCCTTGTTCAAACTTGTTTTTTACAACAACAGCAGCATATTTTTTCTTCGATTGTTCGTTGCCTTTAAAGCTGAGTTCTTTCTTGTTTTTGATGATAGAAAACTTCATGGCCGAGCCAAAATAGAAATCGAGCTTCTTGGTTTTCATCTCTAAATACGCCTCGCTATTTCCGATCTGCTTTTTGGTTTCTTCCCAAAATTTCATCTCATAGTTCGAGTCTTCATTCATTACATCACCATCCAAAAATGGCTTGATTTGAATTTTTCCTTCTCCTTCTAAGATCGTCAATTCGTACTCTACCACGCCAATTTCACGATCTACAGCTGAGCAGTATCGCTTGGCTTTCACACTAATTTTTTCGCCTTCGGGCAAAGTCGCTACAAAGCTGCGTGTGAGCAAGCCGGTTTGCATATTGAGAATGCGCTCGAATGACTCGATTTTAGCTTGAGCCAAATCAATTTTCTGATCGTTTAGCTTAATCGAAATTCCAATCCAATTGGTGCTATTGATAACCTTAGCAAAATATTCAGGATAGCCGTTTTTCCACCAACCAACGCGCGTTTTGTCAGGATAATAAATGCCGGCCATGTAGCTGCCACTGTGCGTTGCACCGCTAAAATCTTCTTCAAACGTGGCGCGCTGACCCATGTGCCCGTTTCCTATTGCGCAAAGGCTTTCGTATTTTTTATTGTTTTCGTTTGAAAAACCGTTTTGAATGATTTTCCAAGGATCTTGAACTACTAAATCGCTTAGTGGATTCATAGAAGTGATAATGCTTTGGTGATGGTTATTTCTGAAAGATCGGAAACAATGATGTCTGCGCTTTTGAGCACATCTTCGGTTCCAATTCCTATTGATTTCATGGATGCAGTTTTTGCAGCTTCTATACCAGCTACAGAATCTTCGAACACTATGCTTTTCTGGACACTGCAACCAAGCGCTTCAGCGCCTTTTAAAAATACTTCGGGGTCGGGTTTCGATTTTGAAACGTGATTGCCATCTACAATGGCATCAAACAAAGAAAGCATGCCGATGCGTTCTAAAATAGGAACTGCATTTTTACTGGCCGAGCCAAGCGCAATGCCTATTCCAGCGGCTTTTGCTTCTTTAATAAACACATCGGCTCCAGGCAAAATATCAGCAGGAGTAAGGGTTTCGATCAACTCTAAATACCACTCATTCTTGAGGTGCATGTATTTAGCTATTTCGTTTTCATCGAGACTTTTGCCGCCCCACTCAGCTATTTTTAGCAAGCTTTCTCTGCGGCTTACGCCTTTGAGTTGCTCGTTTTGCTCTTCGTTAAAATCAATTCCTATTTCGTTTGCCATTCTGCGCCAGGCAATAAAATGAAACTTTGCAGTGTCAACAATAACTCCATCAAGGTCGAATAAGAAACCTTGCTCGAATGATTGGGTATGATTTGTCATGCTTTAAAACTAGCTAATTGCGTGAATAAGTTTTGACGACTCGTTAAAATGATAAGCCACCAATTGGTCAACCGGATTTTTTACAATTTGACCCAATTTGCAATCGCGTTTTTTCAATTCTTCTTCTAGAATATCTTGGTATACATGTGCCATAGTTCCCACAAAACTCACTTCGTATTCATGAAATTTTGAGAAGCTAGTAACGTGCACGTCTATGAATCGCGCCATGCCTTCGCGCACAGTTTCAATCACATAAGCATTGTTTCTATGCTTTGCCATAAACTTCATAAAGCTGGCTAAATACACGTTTGCGTGAATGTTTTGATACACTTTTTCTACTGCTTCGCTCCAAGTCAAGTTAAACTCCTTTTTGAAGTCGTGCTGCATTTCGCTCGGCAATCTGTTGTAGAAATAATCGGCCAAAAGACGCTTGCCGAAGTAGCTTCCACTGCCTTCGTCACCCAAAATAAATCCGAGTGCAGGAACTGATTCGGTTATTTTTTCGCCATCAAAAAAGCAAGAGTTTGAACCCGTGCCTATGATGCAACAAATAACTGGTTTGCCTTGGTAAAGTGAGTATGCTGAAGCCACTAAATCGTGATCAACTTTTACTTTAGCGTTGCTGAAAAAAGTAGAAAGCGCCTCGGTTACAATAGCGTTTAATTCATTTGAAGAACATCCTGCACCATAAAAATACACCGCGGTAACGGCCTGGCTGTGGGTTTTCAAATTTTCTGAACCTTGAAGATGTTCTAGAATGAATTTTTCGTTGTGGAAGTAGGGGTTGAATCCAACTGTTTTCTCAGAGAAAAGTAAATTTCCTTTTTCGTCAAGAATGGCCCAGTCGCATTTGGTAGAACCGCTTTCGGCAATTACTATCATTTCGTTAACTATAATCTATTAATATTGAAAAACATGCAAAATGACCTGGCTTAAGCGTCATTTTTTTGCATATCTATCTTACTGTCTTATTGCAATATTAATTAATCTTAGTGTATTTTGTACACTTACCCTAAAAAATCAGGGCTTATCGTTAATCTGCCTATATTTGCCGCCCTACGGATCAATATTGTTTAAATGACTGATACTTCAAAGCTTACGCCATCACCCAACCCAAATGTATCTACCGACTGTGTGGTTTTTGGGTTTGATGAAGAAAAACTGAAAGTGTTGTTGATTGAACAACGAAAAATTGGTGATTTCAAGGTTCAATATGCCCTGCCTGGTGATCACGTTCTTGAAAATGAAGGACTTGATTCTTCGGCTAGCCGTGTATTAAAAGAGCTTACCAATCTAGAAGGAATTTACCTGAAGCAGTTTCAAACCTTTGGTGATCCAGATAGATTGAAAGACATAAAAGATCAAGAATGGCTGCGCACTTTTAGAGCCGATCCAAATGCTAGAGTTATTACGGTAGCTTATTATTCACTCGTAAAAATGGAAGCGTACCATCCAGAAGCAGCATCGTTTGCCGGAAACGTAATTTGGCAGCCTGTAGATGAAATTCCTCAATTGGCTTTTGACCATAACAAGATTATGAATGCCGCACTTAGTCGCTTGCGAGAAGACTTTGAATACCAAAATATTGCGATTGAATTGCTTCCCAAAAAATTCACATTGAGCATGCTACAGTCTCTGCACGAAATGGTGTTGGGAGTAAAACTTGACAAAAGAAACTTCCGGAAAAAGGTAAAAAAATCGAGTACCGTTACCGCGCTTGACGAAAAGCAAAAAGGAGTAGATCATAAACCGGCTCAGCTTTTCAAATTTCATTAATTAGGTTTATGGAATTTGGAGGTAGTTTTCATCTCTAGGGCGTTCCATTAAAACTTAATCCATATGAAACTGCGTTCGCTCATTTTATTGTCGGCTATTATTCCTTTAGCTGCTGCCATACCTACTAACAATGTGTCAACCATAGCAAAGGACAATAACGCTTTTGCTTTTGACCTTTATCAGGATATTATTAAAACAGAAAAAGGGAATCTTTTCTTTTCGCCATTCAGCATTTCCAATGCATTGGCAATGACTTATGCAGGTGCTGCAAATGAAAACGCAGAAGAAATGGCAAAAGCCATGCACTTTCAAAGTAATTCAGATCAATTTCACATGGACTTTGGAAGATATATCTCTGAAATTGAAAAAAACGCGGATGGAAATATTCAGCTCCGAATAGCGAATAGATTGTGGGGCGAAAAGGATTATAAACTCAAGAATTCATTCATAGAATTGAATAAACAAGCGTATAATTCTCCATTGCAAAAGGTTGGTTTTTCTACTAATGCAGAAGCCTGTAGACACGAAATAAACGATTGGGTTGCAACCCAAACAGAGCAGCGCATCAAAGATTTGTTGCCGCAAGGTGCTGTTGATCAGGATACAAAGCTGGTGCTAACCAACGCTATTTATTTTAAAGGGGATTGGCTCTATCAGTTTGATAAAAATGAAACGGATGAACGCGATTTTATTTTGAATGATGACGCAACCAAAAGAACCAAGTTTATGAATCAGCAAGGTCAGTTTCAGTATGCAGAAATTGCGAATGCTCAAATAATTAGATTGCCTTATAAAGGCGCGCGACAAAGCATGATAGTGGTGCTTCCAAACAAAGCAAATCAGCTTGACAAAGTGGAATCAGCTGTAAATGCAACCACACTTAAAAAGCTCTTCGAAAGCACGTATGAAGAAGTGATTTTGGCTTTGCCTAAGTTTAAAATGACGCTGCCTATGAACTTAAATACACATCTTAATAACTTGGGAATGAATTTGGCGTTTGAGGATGGCGCTGATTTTTCTAACATGAGCCAAGGCAACGATCTTCATATCAGCGCAGTAATTCATAAGGCATTTATAGAAATAGACGAAGAAGGCACCGAAGCTGCTGCAGCCACAGCGGTAGTTATGACCGTTGAATCTATTTCGGTACACGAACCACTTTTACCAAAACAGTTTATTGCTGATCATCCTTTCTTGTTTTACATAGTGGATGACGCAACCAATGCTATTTTATTCATGGGTAAAATGATGGAGCCTTAACGAGAACGGCTTTGATAAATTCGTCAACCTATCTGCTCGTTCGATCGTCTCATGCTTGGTGTACAAAGTACACTTAGTTTTATATTGCTTATTATTGAACAAATTCTTCGACAGATATGATACGCTTTTCGCTTTCCTTTTTAGTAGCTATGTCAATGTTTTTGAGTGGTTTGAATGCTCAAGTTACACTCGATCCATTTTTTGCAACAGCAAATGATGTAGTCACGGTAACCTATGATGCAAGTCAAGGAAATGGTGCCTTGGTAGGTCAATCTCAAATTTATGCGCATTGTGGTGTGATCACAAATCTCAGCACAGGCCCAAGTGATTGGAAATATGTACAAGGCGCTTGGGGCACGGCCGATCCGAATACTGCGATGACCAATCAAGGTGGTGATATTCACACTTTAACAATTGATATTCCTAATTTTTATAACGTGCCAGCTGGTGAAGAAATCATTGAGCTGGCATTTGTTTTTAGAACGGCAAATGGCAGCATTGTTGGTCGCACTGCTAGTGGTGGCGATATTTATGCGCAAATCTATTCGGGTTTTGGCGCAGTGCTTTTAAATCCGGCAGAAGATTTCTTTTTTATTCAATCCAATCAAACCATTAATGTTTCTGCTTTGGCTTCAGAGACTTCTAATTTAACCATATTCATAGATGACAGTTTGGTCCTTCAAAATCCTGCGGCCACTTCGTTGACTTATACCCTCAATACCGCAGATTTTAGTCCTTCCAAGCATTATATCAGTATGAGGGCAATCGCGAATGGGGACACTATTGTTGACAGCTCTTCCTATATTTTTCAAACTCCACCAACGGTTGCTGCCTTGCCAACAGGCATAAAAGACGGTGCAAATTACATCAATGACACTGCGGTAATTTTAAAACTCACCGCGCCTTTCAAGCCTTTTTCATACGTCATTGGAGATTTTAATAACTGGGAATTTGACGATGCTTATAGCATGAACATTACGCCAGATTCTTCTGCTTTTTGGATCGAGATTTCTGGATTGAACCCTGGGCAAGAATACCGCTATCAATACGTGGTAGATCATGATTTGATTAGAATTGCCGATCCTTACGCAAACAAGATTTTAGATCCTTGGAACGACCAGTATATTCCTGCTACAACCTATCCAGATTTGATTTCATATCCAGTTGGTAAAACCAACGAGCCGGTGAGTGTTTTGCAAACTGCCATGCCTCAATACGTTTGGGATACGACTATCAATTTTACAAAACCAGCTAAAGGAGATTTAAGAATTTATGAGCTTTTGATCCGAGATTTCACAACCGAAAGAACTTTTCAAGCAGTGATAGATTCGCTTGATTATTTCTCAAGGTTAGGAATCAATGCCATTGAGTTTATGCCTGTAAATGAGTTTGAAGGCAACGAAAGCTGGGGTTATAATCCATCATTTCACTTTGCTCTGGACAAGTATTATGGCACACCAGATAAGTTTAAAGAACTGGTAGAAGAGGCTCATAAAAGAGGAATTGCAATCCTAATTGATATGGTGCTCAACCATCAATTTGGCCAAAGCCCAATGGTGAGAATGTATTTTGACGGAGCTACTTACAAGCCAACCGCAGATAATCCGTGGTTTTTAGAAGATGCAGCACATGATTTTAATGTGGGTTATGATTTTGACCATGAAAGCTCTTACACTCGAAAATTTGTAGATGATGTAATGCGCTATTGGGTAGAAGAATTTCATGTTGATGGTTACAGAATGGATCTTTCAAAAGGTTTTACGAGCAAGAATACGCTTGGTAATGTTGGTCTATTTGGTCAGTACGATTCTTCTAGGGTATCTCACCTAACTAGAATGGCTGACGAGGTATGGAGCTTTGATTCAACCACAATTATTATTCTAGAGCATTTTGCTGATAATTCTGAGGAAAAGGTCTTATCAAACTATGGTTTTATGCTGTGGGGTAATCATAATCACGATTACCGAAATCTTTCGAAAGGATCAACTGGCAATGTGTCTTGGTCAAGCTATAAATCTCGCGGTTGGTCAAATCCGTATCTAGTTTCTTACATGGAAAGCCATGACGAAGAGCGCATGATGTATACAAATACGCTGGAAGGCGCCACGCTTCCTAGTTACAACATCAAAGAGCCACATGTAGGTTTGAAGAGAGCGGAGCTTTGTGCAGTTTATTTCTTGAGTACACCTGGCCCAAAAATGATTTGGCAATTTGGTGAACTTGGGTATGACTTGTCTATCAATCGTTGTGAAGATGGCTCAATCAATAACAATTGCCGACTTTCAAATAAGCCGCCTCGTTGGGAATATTTAGAAAATAGCGATCATAAAAGACTATTTGAAGTGTATGCTGCCATGAATCATTTGCGCGAAGAATATCCCGCTTTTGCTTCCTCTGACTTTAGCATGGATGCTCAATATGGTGTGAAAACCATCAAGATTTCTGATCCTAGTATGAGCGTTTTTACCATCTGTAATTTCACAACAAAAGAGCAAATCAGTGAGAAATCTGTGCAATCAAATGGAACATGGTACGAATACTTCACTGGTGATTCAATAGAAGTTTCAAGCAATTCATTCACGTTTGAGTTGGAAAAAGGAGAGTACCGACTTTACACTACCAACAAGCTAGCAAAACCAGAAATTATAGCTGGTTTAGACGATGTTATGTCAGAAGAAACGGACTTCTTGGTTTATCCAAATCCTGGAACTGACGTGATGAACATCGTTGTGCCATTTGTCCTAAATTCCTCAAACGATATCACGGTTTATGATTTGAATGGCAAACGTGTTTCGGCTAAGATTAGCGGAAGTGAAGGCAATTTTCAGCTCAACGTTTCAGATTTGAATACTGGTTTGTATTTGATCTTAGTTTCGCACGATGGCTCGCTAATGAAGCAACTTATTTCGGTGCAATAATGGAATAGGACAAAATGGAAAGGGTGATAGTATCAAATGATACTATCACCCTTTT
>CAZWXC010000083.1:0-3117 GCA_964637935.1 uncultured Flavobacteriales bacterium
AGATGCATAGATGTGATATGTTTGAGGAAAAAGTGTACCGACCGACACTGTTTGTGTCCACGGCACAATTGCGGGAGCACAAATCAAACCAACAGTATAATGGATATCTAGATATACAGTGTCGTTAGAGATCGTTACCGTTGTGCCCGCATATGTATAATTCGCACAAGCATTTGATCCACCAATGGAAAGAGAAGTAACTGTGCAGCTAGTGGGAGGTGTTGCAGGAAATGCACCTCCAATGGTAACATTTTGGGAAAATGATAAATAAGCGGAAAACGCTGATAAAAAGAGTGTTAGAAAATATTTCATGGGTGCTTAATTAAGGTGCAAAAATAGATGGATTACCTTTTAGATCCATCTATGTAAAAAGACTGACAAATGGTGATGATGAGTTTCTAAAACAAGCCCGAAATCACTCCATGTTCGTCAATATCAATTCCTTCAGCAGCAGGGGTTTCGGGCAAACCTGGCATGCGCATCATTTCTCCCGTAATTGGTACTACAAATCCAGCACCAGCTGCAATTTCAATTTCACGAACGGTTAATGTAAAACCAGTTGGTCTGCCAATCAAATCAGGATTATCCGATAATGATTTTTGCGTTTTGGCAATGCAAATGGGCAAATGTTCTAAACCAAGGTTTTTAATTCGCTTCAAGTGCAAATTGGCTTTTCCCACAAATTCTACTCTTGCAGCACCGTAGTAATTGATGGCCACTTTCTCAATTTTAGTTTCTATGCTGTCGCTCAAATCATAGAGTGGTTTGAATTTGCTGGTGCAAGCATCTGCGGCTGCGGCCACTTTTCTTGCCAAATCTTCTGCTCCTTCACCACCTTTACCCCAAACATTGGCAAGGCTCACCTCTACTCCTAGTTTGGCACAAGCCGATCTAACCGCTTCAATTTCTTCTTCAGTATCGTTCTTAAACTGATTAATGGCGACCACAGGAGTCAAACCAAATTGCAACGCATTTTCAAGATGTTTCTCCAGATTTACAGCGCCTTTCGCAACTGCTGCCGCATCTGGTTCATTGAGTTCTTTCAGCGATTTTCCACCATGATATTTTAATGCTCTAATGGTAGCAACCAAGACCACTGCATGAGGCGAAAGACCTGCTTCACGACACTTTATGTCCAAAAATTTCTCTGCACCTAGGTCAAATCCAAAGCCAGCTTCGGTTACTACATAATCACTCAATGAAAGTCCCATTTTAGTGGCCAGAATAGAATTGGTTCCCTGCGCGATATTGGCAAAAGGTCCACCATGAATAATGGCAGGATTGCCCTCAATGGTTTGCACCAAATTAGGTTTGATAGCATCCTTCAACAAAGCCGCCATTGCACCTTGGGCATTTAAATCACGCGCATAAACAGTTTTTTTATCATAAGTATAGCCAATAAAAATGCGGGCGATGCGCTCTTTCAGATCTTCGGTTCCGCTGCACAAACACAGAATCGCCATGATTTCTGAAGCAGCGGTAATATCAAATCCGCTTTCGCGAGGAATACCCATCGAGCTGCCTCCTAGACCAATAACAATGTCGCGCAAAGCACGATCGTTCATGTCCATCACACGTTTCCAAGTCACAGTGCGCGGGTCAATATTGAGATTGCGTTTTTTAGATTGAATATTGTTGTCAATGAGCGCTGCAAGCAGATTATTTGCTTTTTCAATAGCGGCAAAATCACCCGTAAAGTGCAGGTTAATGTCTTCCATTGGCAGCACTTGGCTGTAGCCGCCACCTGTTGCTCCACCTTTCATACCGAAAACGGGGCCTAAAGATGGCTCGCGCAAAACAACTGTTGTTTGCTTGCCTATTCGGTTTAGTCCCTCAGCTAAACCAATAGATGTAGTAGTTTTTCCTTCACCAGCGGGCGTTGGAGAAATTGCCGAAACCAAAATTAACTTGGCCTGTTTTACTCTTTCTTCATTGATAATAGAAAGCGGAAGCTTTGCTTTGAAATGGCCGTAAGGCTCTATTTCGTTGGTATTGATATTTAATTTTTGAGCAATTTCTGCAATAGGCTTCATTGCCACTTTTGAGGCTATTTCAATGTCGGTCATAATTCAAATTTAATTTGATGCACATAGATATAAAATAGCCCAATGTGATGATTATAAAACTTATTAAAACAATGCACAACTCAGCAAGCACAGAGTACATTTGAAAGCCTAATGATGACCGATTTTAAAGCGCTATTTTCTGAATCGAACGCAATTGTTGACGTTAGAACACCTGCCGAATTTCATCAAGGACACATACCTGGAGCGGTGAACATGCCCCTATTTACCAACGAAGAGCGTCACCAAGTGGGCATTTGCTACAAGCAAAAAGGAAAAGACGAAGCCGTAAAACTTGGTTTGGGAATGGTGGGACCAAAATTGAAAGGTTTTGTGGAGACAGCTGAAAAACTTGCACCTAACAAAACACTGAGCGTTTATTGTTGGCGAGGTGGCATGCGAAGCGGCTCGGTAGCGTGGCTGCTCAAAACAGCTGGCTATAATGTAACTCAACTTACGGGTGGCTATAAGGCTTGGCGCAAAATGGTGCTCGAGCAAATGACATTGCAACGAAATTGGTTGATGATTGGCGGCTATACAGGAAGCGGAAAAACGGAAATCTTACGTGAATTAGCTTTGCAAAATGAAGCCGTAATAGATTTAGAGGGTTTGGCTAAACACCGCGGCAGTGCTTTTGGCAAAACCTTTGAACCACAACCACCAACCGAACATTTTGAAAACCTTTTAGCCTTTGAACTCCTAAAAATTTCGCTTGACGAACACATTTGGATTGAAAATGAAAGCAACAACATTGGTAGCGTTTACCTGCACGAAGCTTTTCGTAAAAATGTAAAAACAGCTCACTTTTTAGTGATCGATCGCAGTTTCGAAAACAGACTTAATTTCTTGATAGAAGGTTATGGAACATACGATACAGAAATCTTAAAACAAGGTTTTCAACGTATAGCCAAACGGCTTGACGGTCAAAAATTAAAAGACGCAATGGCCGATCTTGATCGTGGTGAAATTGAAGAGGCGGCAAGAATCGCTTTAGAATACTATGACAAAACGTATAGCTACTCTATGAGTAGAAATCCATATACCGTTGCCGCAA
>CAZWXC010000083.1:3127-3444 GCA_964637935.1 uncultured Flavobacteriales bacterium
AAGAACTTATAAAATTGACACAATTTAGCTCAGGATCGGGTTGCGGATGCAAAATTGCGCCAGCAGATCTTCAAGATATTTTGAGCGGAATTGTGCCAACAGGAAATTTTGAAAACTTATTAGTAGGCAACACCAGCAACGATGATGCGGCAGTGATGCAACTGCCAAACGGAGATTGCATTATTAGCACCACAGATTTTTTTATGCCCATTGTAGATGATGCCCGAAGCTTTGGCAGAATTGCTGCGGCAAATGCCATAAGCGATGTATATGCCATGGGTGGCGAACCGCTTCTGGCTCTTAACCTCATGATGTTT
>CAZWXC010000083.1:3454-8198 GCA_964637935.1 uncultured Flavobacteriales bacterium
CAGCGAAGTAATAAACGGAGCGCAAGAAATTTGTGCCGAAGCAGGCATTCCACTTGCTGGCGGGCACAGTATTGCGAGCAAAGAACCCATTTTTGGCTTGGCCGTTACTGGTAAAACAAAAGCTGAAAATCTAAAGCGAAACAACGCTGCTAAAGCTGGCGATTTACTTTTTATAACCAAGCCTATCGGTGTTGGAATTGTGAGCACCGCTATGAAGCGCGGAAAAGCTTCTGAAGCCGACATCTCGCTGATTACCAAACAAATGAGCACACTCAACAAAGCTGGTCTTTCGCTTAGCGCGATTGATGGCGTACACAGTATGACCGATGTTACAGGTTTTGGTTTGTTAGGTCACTTAATCGAAATGTGTGAAGGTGCTGGCCTTTCGGCAGAAGTTGATTTTAAAAAGGTTCCTACACTCGGCAATGAAGTGCTTGCGCCTTATTTGGCACAATTTATCATGCCTGATAATACCATGAGAAACTTCAAAGCTTTCAACGAAAAAGTAAGCAAACTTAATGCGCAGCAATTGCAGCTTTTGTGCGACCCACAAACCAATGGCGGCTTGCTCATTGCTATTGACTCAGCTGCAGAAGAAAATGTAAAATCCATCTTACTAGAACATAATTGCTATTTTGAGAGCATAGGCCGCATCACTGAAAAAGCCATTGACGCGCCACTAATTTCGATTATCAACTAAACCAAACAACGCATTGAATTTATTTAAATCCCTCTTTTTGGCTGTCATTCAGCTATTGCTCATCTCTCAAATTTCTTACACGCAAGACTCAACTGCTGTGGTAAAGCAAAATGCTGGCGCCATGGTAAATTTTGATGGTAAGCCACTTTTCGAATTGTATCAAGGTTTGCCACCCTATTCGGTTGAAGAACGTGCTATGATCATTGAGCAACGCCTCATCAAACTAGTTGGAAAAGGTGAATTAGTACTGGATTCTTTTCAGTTATCGAGTGAGAACAATCGCTTTAGTTTGAATTACCAAGGCACTTTACTCATGCAAATTACGGCTGAAGACGCTGAAATTTTAAACATGAATACGGCCGAAGCAGCCACTTGGTATTTAGAAAACATTAGAGAGGCACTTAAAGCAAAAAGCACATTCGATTGGATAAAACAGCGTGCCATTGAAGTTGGACTCACACTATTAGTGCTAGTTTTACTGTGGTTGATTATCAAGTATTTGAACAAGATGTTCACTTGGATCAATCGTAAAATCATAAAAAACAACTCGAGTTATTTAAGTGGTGTGCGCATTCGCAACTATGAGTTTTTGTCAAAAGATAGAATGATTGCCTTTGTAGCTTCTATTCTAAAACTCATAAAATGGATCATTATTCTATTGATCGTTTATTTGGCATTACCAATCATCTTCAGCATTTTTCCCGGTACAGAAGGCATTGCTACTACCCTTTTCGGATACGTTTTAAATCCACTAAAATCTATCCTTAAAGGCTTTTTAAACTTCATTCCAAACCTTGTTACGATTGCCGTTATCATTGGAGTAACGCGCTATTTTGATCGAGGATTGAGGTTCTTGTCCTTAGAAGTTCAACAAGAAAAGTTGGTAATTCCAGGCTTTTTTGCCGATTGGGCAAAACCAACCCATCAATTGCTTCGTGTACTGCTTTATTGCTTTTCGTTCATTGTCATCTTTCCGTATTTACCTGGCTCTGAATCACCCGTTTTTCACGGTGTCTCGGTGTTTTTAGGGATCTTAATTTCGTTAGGTTCTTCCAGTGCCATTTCTAACTTGATTGCTGGTTTAGTAATTACCTATATGCGTGCTTTTAAAGATGGTGATCGCGTAAAAATTGGCGAAACTACAGGTGAGGTTTTGGAACGAAACGTACTCGTTACAAGACTCAGAACCACTAAAAATGAAGAAGTTACGATTCCAAATTCAAACATTCTGAATTCGCACACTATCAATTACAGTGCTAATAAAGAAGCAGGGCTTATTCTTCATACTACCATCACCATTGGATATGATGTTTCGTGGGTAAAAGTGCAAGAGTTGCTTTATCAAGCTGCGGCTAAAACGAATGACATTGAGCAAGAACCAAAACCATTTGTGCTGCAGACCAGTCTAGACGACTTTTATGTGAGCTATGAACTGAATGTATACACGCTTTTTCCTGATAAGGCTCCACGCATTTACAGTCAATTACACAGCAATATTTTAGATGCTTTTAATGAAGCAAACGTAGAAATCATGTCTCCTCACTACCGGGCAAACCGCGATGGAAGCGACATCACTATTCCTAAAAATGTGGATTAAGATTTTCATTTAATCCAGACTTAAACACAAAAAAAAGCCGAGCTAATTGATTAGCTCGGCTTTTCGTTTTTATGTATTGCAGCTTATTCTTCGCTGGCTTTTTTAGTTGATTTGCTTTCAGCTGGCTTTTTCGCAGCAGCTTTTTTAGCAGCAGGTTTCTTTGCTGGTGCCTCTTCTACCACTTCTGCTTCTTGCACTTCTTCTTTCGTTTCTTCTGCAGCAGCTTCTTCAGCATTTGGATCGTAAGCATCGTGTTCAATCAAGCTATTATACCACTTAATTACTTTTCCCATGTCACTTACGTAAACGCGGTCACGGTCATAGTTTGGTAACACTTTTTCAAAGAAAGCCTTGATTTTAGCGTTATCCTCTTTGTGGCTCAAGGCTTGTTTACCTTCGCTCAGTTCATACATTGTTTTGAAAACTTCTTTCAACGGAACTTCCTCATCTTCGGTATAAATACTGATTTCTTCAAGCGCGCTCACTTTTGAAGAACCATGTACAGGAAAACGCTTTCCGTCTTCGATGGATTCAACAATGATACCCGCCTTCATTTGCCCAACGAGACGATATAAACCCGGTTTGCCGGATACTGAAAGTATAGTTTTTAATGCCATAAGCTATTTTAAAAAAGAGGCCAAAAATAGATGAATTTGAAAATGATTAGTATTTGACTTTTTCTATTGGAAAAGTAAGGTCAATATTATCGTTATAAATCTTCAGAAAATACACTCCAGTGTTGAGTTTTGAGGCATCGAGTGTTGTTTTATTGCTACCCTCAAAAAAACTTTTCGAACCAAAATTTTGGACGATTTTGCCTTGAAGATTATACATGGCAAAGCTTATTTCCGACTTATTTTTCAAATCAAAATCAAGATTAACGGTATTGGTTACTGGATTAGGATAAATACTGTTTACGGCAATTTCACCTTCTACATTCTGGCCCGGATTATAACCATTTTCACGCTGGTAAGCATTGTAAGCAACGGTGGTTAATGCTCCAACTCCATCTGTTGCTAGTAGCGCAAATTTCACTCTAAGCGTATCTGAGTTAGCCAAAAACTGGCCCTTTGTTGAAAGCACCTGAATTACATCATTTCCACCAGACATGGTGCCTGCTTGAAAGCGATTATTGCTCAGCGCTTCATATTTATCATCCGTTGAAAAACGATCACCGTCATTCGGGTTTATTCCGCCAGCTCCGTCATAGCCATTATCGATCATATATGAATTAAACTGCTGATCACTCAATAGCTGAATACCTGCACAAAACTCATTCAAATAAATATTCTTTACGTAGCCCATTTTCACAGGAAACACCGTTTCGCCTCTATTTTTTGAAGGATCTTCAATGTCCCAATCCGCAAAATAACCTACATATATGCTGTCTAAATCTTGTCCACTTTTGTTGATGATTTCATACTCAAGAATGACGTAGTCTAGATGACCTTCATCGCTAAATGCGGTTACCGTTTGATGAATTTCCAACCCAATTTCATCCGCTGTAGCCGAAGTGTCTACAAAACTTCCTTCCGCTCTAAAAGCTTCTAAACCTTGCGGATTTACTTGAGTAATTACGTTTTGAGCTGTAAAATCTCGATCTACATCAGCAGTGCCTCTTATTCTATCTACCACTTTTTTTCGCACGTTGCTTTTATAGCCAATCATGAGGCCGCCTTCATAAAGCACATTGCCAATTACATTGTGTTCAAAACCATCGCCTCTTCTAAAAAAATCGCCTGTAAAACCAACATTTCCATTGCTCGTAATGGTAGCCAAAATGTTGTTTTCATTCACATTTACGTAGTCTGGTTTGATGACCATCTCAGCAAAATCTACCGTTGAATAGCTTCCATCTGTAATTAATATTCTGAATGAAAGTGGTTGGTTATATGAACCATTTTCAGCAATCAACTCAAATTTAAAAGGCGATGTGTAATTATTGGTTCGCTGATTAGTTCCAAGTCCATTTAGTGTCCAAACACTATCGATCATAAGAACATTATTGTTCGAATCAATTGGTCTAAGTGTTACTGTAAGAGCCTGGCTAGGTATCAAATAATTCACCAATTCGAAACCAATTTGTATTTCGTCACCAATGTTATAAACCTCATCGTCATTGTCTGAAATTTTAATTTCTTCAGCAGTAATAAACGGGCTTGAAACAGTATCCAATGCAGCGCGCATGTCTAGTAATCCTGAACCTAATTTTTCCGCATAGGGTAAGTTTTCAGCATAAGCTAGAATCAATTTGTTGGCAGTATTTTGCAAATGCGCTTTCACTTGCAAAGGCGATAACTCAGGAAAGCGCGCACGCACCAAAGCAGCAGCGCCAGCAGTTATGGGTGATGACATTGAGGTACCGCTCTCTGTATCGTAAGTGCCGTTTTTAGTGCTGTATATTAGTCTGCCAGGAGCAATGATATCTACATCAAAATTATAGTTTG
>CAZWXC010000084.1:0-8194 GCA_964637935.1 uncultured Flavobacteriales bacterium
TTGAACCTTGGTTCAGAGTAAAGTATTTCGACATCGCTTATAACAGCATTAAGCCCCGTCAAAACAAAGAGATCTTCATGAATTTAGTCAAGCGCTAAGCTTCGTTTGGCTTAACACTTACCTGCGAATTCTTCAGATGAAAAGGTTCTACCTTTATACTCTGATCACTAAAACCAAATCCCATATTGATTTGAGCCTCAACGCTTTCACCTGATTTTAAATCAATCATGTTTTGAAATGGCAAACTGCTATTTCCTCGGTAGTAAGTAAACAAGGTTGGTTTAAACAAACCCAATGAATCCGTTTGAAACGTTAAACTGATATCTAAACCTTCAGCTTTTGATTGTTGATTAACTTGAATGAAAAAATTCGGTTTAAAACCTCTCAACACTCCATCATCATTAAACACCTGTTCACCAAGACTTACCGAATAAGGTATCAACTGAATTTGACTTCCATTTTTTAAAGCTTTGCATTCTATTTCCAAAAAGGTGGTGCGCTCTTTCTTGAAACTATTGTCGATTACCGTGTCCATAATTTCACCTGTAACCAAGTTTTCAACCTGCACACTATCGAGTTGCTCTAATGCATCGTACAGCTCTTTTGGAGAAACGGCATTTTCTGTTTTTTCGCTAAGTGCATTGGGTAGATAAACGTTTGCATCACCGCTAAATGCAAGATCAAACAGTTGATCTATTAGAGCTTGATAATCACCGTTCTGGGTAATATCCATCAAATGAATTTCTTCTACGCCATTGTCAACAGTGTCTGAAAGAAATGTCAACTTCAACTCAGCCTGCCAATCTTGTGGACGATGCGCTTCGTCTACAAAACCTTTTTTTGGATCGCTGCTGCAGGCAAACACGAACAACGATACAAGAATGATAGCGTTTGTTTTAAGCATGTTTCCAAGTGATAAGAGTGATGTTTTCATGAGCAATAAGCTCTGATTTCCAAAGGTTGAGTTCATTTAAAATTTCCTCCATTTTTTCCTTAGCTGAAGCCGATTTCAACTCCTTGAGCAATTTCGCAAACTGCTGAGTTGAATATGTCTTCGAATTGTCTTTATTCATCATTTCGAACAAACCAGAAGTTGCTGCAAACATCACTTTCGTTTTATCTACTTGAAGTAAGTGATACGATTTTATTTTTTCATCCGCACTTCGATCTACAGCCTTTAATTCCAACACATTGTCTTGATCATGAATAAAAATAGACATCGTATTTTGATGGTAAAATTTGAGCCCGTTTATCTCTAAACAAAGCAACCACTCCATTCCTTTAAATTTTTTCAAACGCTCAACTGAATCTTTAGTAGCTTGATCAAAGGCATTTAGAATGACTTCAGGATCAGAGAAACTATTTGGATCTAAAGAAGAAACAATCTGATAAAATCTTGATTTTATGGATTGTATCATCATCACTGAAGCTGGCCCCAAGAGGCCTGTGTTTAGCAAACCAACTAGCCTAAATCCTGAATATGTAACGTCAATAAAGTGATCTGAACCAAAAACCGAATCATTAAACTGAACCACTTCTAATTCGTTGAAAAGATCTCTTGCGCTAGTTTGAATTTGCTTTTTATCGCTGAATATCTGTGAAATAAGCCTTTGATCTTGCATTTCAGCAGCTTTTAATTCACCAAGTTCTTGATTAAGTTCTGTAATTATTTGCTCTTTGTGTTCGAGCTTCTCACTAAGCTTATTTTTCTCCTCGATCAATTTTACAGCGCGATACCTATCCATGAAAAAGATAATCATCACAGAAGCAAAGAACAGAAAGGTATAAAACCACCACGAACGATAAAAAGGTGGCTTCACTACAAAACTCAACTTAACGGGACTCATGTTGCATTGACCATTGTTGTTGCAGGCTACCAATTCAAAATTGTAATAGCCTGGTGGCAAAGAAAAATATTCAATTGGAGCGGGAGAAGAAGCTGTTTTCCAATTGCTATGAATGCCCGATAAACGATATTTATAAGTGTTTTTTGAAGGATTGACTAGAGAGATTCCGTTGAACACAATTCGTAGATCGCTTTCTGTGGTTCGCACTTCATCCTCTGAATTGAGTAAATTTTCACTCCCAAGGCTTGCAGATTTCAATTGAATGATTGGCTCGACCATATTAGCAGCGTAGGCAGAGGGATTAAATTTCAACAACCCCATCAAAGTGCCCATCCATACACTGCCATTATCTGCAACTTCTATAGCTCCAGGATTTACCTCAAGCCCCATAAAACCCTCATCTACACCAAAATGCTGAAAATCTTTGTATTGAATTCTATACAAATCGAGCCCCCAATTATGCCCTATCCAAACGTTGCCATGCTTGTCAATATCAATGGCAAAAGTTGTATTACTATTAAGTCCATTTGATCTGTTTAGATTGTAAAAAGTATCGCCATTGCAGAAAAACAAACCCTGATCATAGCTCGCTAACCACACATTTCCTTGCGGGTCAAATGCTGCATCTTGAATCACTTTAGACGTAATCCCAAGATCTTCATTAAACTGCTTAAAACGCCCATTTCGCAGCACCGTAACGTATCCACCTAAAAATGTAATCCACGTCTCTTTGGTCGACTCCAAATGATAAATACCGTTCACCTTTTGACCGCCTAAGCCATTGCTTTGGGTGTAATGAGTAACGATTTGCCCATTTTCTAAAACAAAAATCCCATCATCGGAACCCACCCAAATTTGAGAGCCAATTTTCTCCACACAACGCACAAAAGCAGTGATATTATCAAACTCTACGATTTCATTGGAAGCATTAAAATACTTCAATAACTTACCTTCTTCATCCACCACGTAAGTGCTATTCGTTTGTGAATCCAGAAGAAGCTTTCGCGGTTCAGCTTTACTCAAATTTGAAATGCGCACCAACGCCTTATTTGCACCAAGTATTGAAGAAGAGAAAACACCATCACCTGTAGCAGTAATCACCTGGTTATCAATTAGCTTAAAATCCCAAATCAAACTGTTTGTCGAGTTTTTACTAAAGTCAAAAAACGTAAACGAACCGCCTAAGTATTGGTCGAGCCCTGCGGCAGTTGCCACCCAAAGTATTTGTTCTCTATCTACAAAAACAGAACGTACTTGGTTATAGCTCAAGCCATTCGTACGTTTGATGCTTATGATTTCCCTTGTGCTGTAATCAAAACTGAAAGCCCCATTAGCCATTGTACCGCACCAAACCAATTGCTCATCACTAGAAACAGAAGTTATCTCAAAAGTCTCAGTTCCATTCACTATTTGTAAGTCATTCCACTTTCCAGCTACCAAACCAGCATTGGTTCCAATCAACCAATAGCCTTTTGCATGTTTCTTTATGGTTTGAATTTTAACGTCAGATAGCTGAGCAACCTGCTTCCATTTGAGCGCGTTCGTTTCAATTTCCGCTTCAAAAACCAGGTTTTCACCAAAAGCATAAAGCTTTCCATCTTCTTGAACAATGCCCTTAATCAAAGGATTTGAGCCGCCAGTAGCCAACACCTCTTGCTCAACCACACCATCTTTAAACCTAAACAACGCACCAGCTGAAGTAGTCAGCAAAAGCTCATTATTCCCAAGGTTTACAATGCTTTGAATGGAATTAAAGTTGAGCGATTCTTGTAACACAAAACGTTCTGCTTTCTTATTTCGTAGGTTGTAACGTGTCATGTTACCAGCCCAATGCCCCAACCAAACGGTATTTCCATCTACATGAATGGTAGAAATGGCATTTTCGGCTAATCCTTCATTAACCGTGACCTGCGTAAACGCTTGCCCGTCATACACTACTAAACCAGCAAGTGTGCCCACAAGCAATTCGCCTGTTGATGCTTGATTCAGTGTTTCTATTCGAGAAGGAAAAACATTCTTTTCGATGCCAAAATGCTTAAAACTATAGGTTTGAGCCCAGAAATCGGAACTCATAACAAGTGATGTAAGCAGCAAGAAACTTATCTTAAAACACTGATTTTTTCTCCAACTCATACTCGTTCTTAGTAATTTCTTTTCCATTAAAATAATAGTAATCAGCTGTGAACAACAGCCAATTGTATGTAGTATGAACAAGTGTTAGCGTTTCGCCATTACGCTCATACATCAAATAATTTTCAGTGTAAAAAGTAGATTGTTCGGTAGTGTTTTTAACAATGTTCACCTTCGCTGGCAATGCATCCTTTTTCTCGATCAAGCCCGCAGAGGCGGCTAACATTTCAGCATCGCGCTGCCTTTCTATACGCATGTTAGTGCATGCTTCTTGGATTCTCTTTTGCTCAAAGTAAGCCTCGGCTTTGCTCTGTTTATTAAGATTTTGATGGTCTTGCTGTGTAAATTCCTTTTGTTCTGATTGCGCGTTTTCCTTGGATAATTTGTCCCTTGCCGACTGTAACTCTTCTGCTTTCGCCTTCGCAACCACTTCAGAAACCGAAGCTTGTTTTGCAACCTGAACCTGATTAGCTGTCTGTTTTTCGAGCGATTTCTCCGCTTTCGCTTCGTTTACAGTTATCGAAGCAGCATCATTTGGTTTTGTTGACACATCACTCAGAAAAGTTGGTTCTGCACCTTCAGCTAATTTCTGAGCAGCAATGATTTTATATTCTTTTATTAGTTTGATAACCGATAGATTCGGTTGAAATCCAAAGGTTTCGTCTCCTTCGCCTGTCATTTTGATAATACCAAATACATCGAGCATTTTACTGCTGTATTTTACTTCCTTAAAATGAGGAAACAGCTCAATATTAAACGGCACATCATACGACCTGTTGGTCAATTGATCTTCATCTTGTGGTCTTGTATCTACTGACAATTTTAAAGGCAAACACTTATCTGCCTTAAAAACGAGCTCTGTCACACAATGAAAAGGTAATTCAAGACTGTATTTGCCTTTGTAATTAGCAATGATATCAGGTGAGCGAGTTCCATTGATGTATTTTTCAATAATTACATGCTTACCTGAAAACTCAGGATGCGTAATTTGACCATGAATCAATACCTGCGCTTTGGCCGCAAAAGCCAACATCAAAAACGATAAGAAAAGAAACCAGGATTTTGAAGTCATATAATGCCGCTAAAATTAATAAAGTGATTCAAGCGCCAAGCTAATCTCAATTCATTTCTACTTTTGACCCACTTAATTCGTTTCAATGAAAACCACAATTCTCAATAACACCCAAATTGAACGTATCTTAAAGCGTATTGCATATCAAATTGTTGAGCAATGTTTTGAAGAGAAATCAATCATCTTAGTTGGTGTAAAACCTCGCGGTGTATGGGTTGCAGAGCAATTGAAAGCATCTTTAAATCAAATTTCGAACATAGAAGTCAGTTTGTTTTTTGTAACTGCCGAAATCCAAGAAGATTTTGAAAAAGAACAACCCGCCATCGAAAATAATTGTGTGATTTTGGTTGATGACATATTAAATTCTGGTACAACCATGATGTTGGCCGCGTCAAGATTGGCTTTAAAGCGTCCTTCTCGCCTACTTACTGCTTGTTTGGTAGATCGAAAACATCGAAAATTTCCTATTCAAAGCGATTTTACGGGAATGAGCTTGGCAACCACCATTCAAGAACATTTAACCCTTGATATAGAAGCCGGCCCGATCATTTACCTGAATTAAACCAAGCTTCAATTTCAACAGCAAGATGCTTTACATCAACATTTAGCGCTTGTGCAGTAAGGTGTGCTTTTGAGTAAAAAACACCTCTCTCTTCCAAGGTAGTTTCTAGGGCACTTTCTAGTGCTTCATCTGTTTTAAATGCAGCCAAAAGTGGCCTTTTCTGTTTTGCTTGCTTTAATCGCGACACGAGCATTTTAATAGTCGCCTCTAAGTAAATGCAGCAACCATTCTCAATCATTTTTTCCTCATTTCCATAAAAACATGGTGTGCCTCCTCCGGTTGCTATTATTGCATTTGTATTCAAATTTTGAGTAAGAATTTGTTGCTCAATGGTTCTAAAATAGTCTTCTCCTTTCAATTCGAAAATTTCGGAAACACTCTTGTTCTCAAGCTCTTCAATCTGTTTATCAAGATCGATAAACTCTAATCCTAAAACGTTAGCCAAAGCCTTGCCCGTGGTAGATTTTCCTACACCAGGCATTCCCCATAAAAAGATTGTTTTGTTGGCTTTCATTTTTGTGAATTGATGAGCACTTTCAAAACACAAAGAAATCATTGTTTCTCAACTCCAAAACCATCCTTGATGTCATTTTCAGAAAGTATGTTTCTAAACACGCTAACAAGTTCACATTGCGTAATCTTGCATCCATTTTTTGAATAGCTGTTTTGAACCAAACGAAAAGCCTTCCCAAAGTAAAGGTGGCCATTGCGCTGCTCACCTATAACAATAGAGACTTATTAGAGCAGTTTCTTCCTGGAATAATAGCCACAACTCCAATCACTGGCGAATATGGCATTTTCGTTATTGACAATGCATCTACAGACGATACCCAAGATTATTTGAAGCAATTTGCTTCTAAAATCAACATTATAAAAGTTCCTGTAAACAAAGGCTTTACCAATGGCTACAAGGTTGGTTTAGGTCAAATTGATGCGGAAATATTTTGCATGATTAGTTCTGATGTGCAAATCAGCAATAACTGGCTTGAACCCGTAATCGAACTTTTTGACAAAGACTCAAAAGTGGGTGTGGTTCAACCAAAAATAAAAGCCTTTCATAGACGAAACGAGTTTGAGTATGCTGGTGCGGCTGGCGGTTTCATTGACAAAGACGGTTATCCATTTTGTAGAGGTCGCATTTTCTACTCGCTTGAAGAAGACCATGGCCAGTACGAAGAAAACTTGGAGATTTTCTGGGCATCAGGCGCTTGCTTTTTTGTAAGAGCCGATTTATACCTCGAAAGCGGTGGGTTAGATGACGATTTTTTTGCTCACATGGAAGAAATCGATCTTTGTTGGCGATTAAAAAACCGTGGTTACAAAATCATGGCTTGCCCAAAAAGCGAAGTTTACCACATGGGTGGCGCTGTAATAGCTTATGGAAGCCCACAAAAAGTATACAGAAATCATCGTAACAACTTGATTATGATGATGAAAAACTACCCAAAAGAGGTTGTTTTCAATAAAATTGTTCTTCGCCTATTTATGGACGCTTTAGCCTTTGCCAACATGATTATTCGCGGACAAATTCGTCCTTCATTTAGCATTGTTTCTGCACATTGGAACTTCTTTATCAACCTTCCAAAATGGATGAAAAAACGAAAAGAAACTCAGGCTTGGGTGGTCAAACACTGCAAAACTGGTGTTTACCCAAAAAGCATTGTGAAAGAATACTTTATCGGTGGAAAAAAGAAGTTTTCTGATTTGGAATGGTAAAGACGCTGAACAAGACTCGCAATCTCCTTTTCGCTTCCCTTTCTCGTTAATAAATCTTCATATTTCTATTCTAACCCAAGGTTTGTAATCGAGGCGACTATATTTGCCAAAACACATAACAAACCCTTATGAAGGTTGTAATTTTTGCGGGTGGAAAAGGCACTCGAATCAGTGAAGAATCTCACCTAAAGCCAAAGCCAATGATTGAAGTTGGCGGAAAACCTATTCTTTGGCACATCATGAAATTGTACGCTTCTTATGGGCACAACGAATTTATTATTTGCTTGGGTTACAAAGGCTACGTAATAAAAGAATACTTCTACCACTATTTCTTGCACAATGCAGATATGACCATTGATTTGAGCAATAATCAAATGGAAATTCATAATAGCAATGCTGAGAATTTTAAAGTGACGTTGGTTGATACAGGTTTAGAAACCATGACCGCTGGCCGCTTAAAGCGCGTGAAAGAATACGTTGGAAACGAGCGCTTTATGCTGACGTATGGCGATGGAGTTTGCGATATAGACATGCATCACCAGCTGCAATACCACAAAGAAAAAGGCGGTATTTGTACCATGAGCATTGTGCAACCAGCCAGCCGATTTGGAATGATTGAGCTTGACGAAAACAATACGGTTAAACAATTTGCAGAAAAGCCAACTACCCATGATACTTGGATCAATGGTGGCTTTTTCATTTGCGAACCAGAAACGTTTGATTATTTACCTGAAGCAGCAGACGATATTATGTGGGAACGATATCCACTCGAAAAATTAACGGAAGCTGGAAAGCTTGTAGCCTACAGGCATAACGGTTTTTGGAGATGCATGGATACCATGAGAGATAACGAAGATTTGAACAGAC
>CAZWXC010000085.1:0-8173 GCA_964637935.1 uncultured Flavobacteriales bacterium
TCGCAGCCTGAGACATTCGTTAGCGTATGAGATGCAGTGTTGTTTGAACTTGTGTAAGTGATTCCATCAATCCAAGTGTAAGAATCACAGGCGTTAAATATATCTGTACTGGATGTTGAATAATTGATAGTTAAATCAAGTGTAACCACGGAATCACAGCCAGAGACATTTATTAGTGTGTGACTTGCTGTATTGTTCGAGATTGTGTAGGTAATTCCATCAATCCAAGTGTAGCTATCGCAAGCTGAGATAACATCAGTACCTGAGTTAGAGTAATTGATGGTCAAATCCAAAGTCACAATAGAATCACAACCAGCAACATTGATTAAAGTATCTATTGCAGTATTATTCGAAGAATAATAGGTATTTCCATCAATCCAAGTAAAGCTGTCGCAAGCAGTTTGAATATCTAATCCAGTATTAGAAAGGATCATTAAGTTCAAAGTCACCACAGAGTCACAGCCAGCAGCATTTGTTAGCGCATGGGTTGCAGTGCTATTCGAAGCGTAATAAGTAATTCCGTCTATCCAAACGAGGCTATCACAGGCAGTTTTAACATCGATGGCAGAGTTAGAGTTATTGATTGTTAAGTTTAAAGTCACCAAAGAGTCGCAGCCTGCGGCATTTGTCAATATTTGTGTAGCAGTGTTGTTGTTTGCCGTATATGTATTTCCATCGATCCAAGTATATGAATCACAGGCTGTAATAATTTGAGTGGAATAATTTGAATAGTAGATGGTTAAATTGAGTGTCACAATAGAATCACAGCCAGAGACATTTGTTAGAGTGTGACTGGCTGTATTGTTCGAGGTTGTATAGGTTATTCCATCAATCCAGGTAAGGCTATCACAAACACTAATGACATCCGTTGATGTAATTGGTAAGCACGGGCTCATTTTTAGAACAAAGACGTCTGAACCTCCTATTAAATTTAGATCATTAACTCCTGAACCAGAGTTGAAATCGGTAGTACCGTAAAAAGATCCTGTGACATAGATATTGCCAATAGAATCTAAGGATAGAGAATTTCCGTAAGTGCCAAATGAACTATCTGATGATCTAGCCCAGAGGAAATTACCTGAAGCATCTACTTTTTGAATAAAAAAATCTAAGCCACTTGCTGAAGTAAGATTGGTTATTCCTGGTCCAGGGTCAAAATCAACTATTCCAGAGAAATACCCTGTCGTATACACATTTCCAGAAGCATCTATGTCTATTGAATTGCCAGCATCATCAAGACTTCCTCCCATTCGTTTTGCCCAAACTAAATTGCCTGAGGAATCTAGCTTTTGAATAAATATATCGATGGAGCCAGCAGAAATAAGATTAGATATCGCTACACCTGGATCAAAATCTACTGTGTCTTGAAAAAAACCCGTAGTATATACATTACCTGAACCATCAACTTTAATGGACTTACCTACATCCTGCATGAATAAAAATCCAACTCCATTTCCTCCCATTGATTTAGCCCACTGAAAACTGCCAGAAGAATCTAATTTTTGAATGAAAATGTCTTGCACACCTCCTGCCCAGGTAAAATTGTTGGTGCCCAAACCGGGATTGAAATCTACAGTTCCCGCATACTTACCTACGGTGTAAATATTTCCCGATTCATCCACTGTTATAGCTGAGCCCTCATCCAAATAAATGTCACCCATAGATTTGGCCCAAATGAAATTACCCGAAGAATCCAATTTTTGAATGAAAACTTCAGGGTTAATGTTTGTTGGTGTAAGATTGAAAACACCCGATCCAGGATCAAAATCCACAGTGCCCTGAAACCATCCGGTGGACAATACATTCCCAAAGTCGTCTATAGATATGGAGTTGCTTTGATCATCGTGTGGTCCTCCCATTCTTTTCGCCCAAATGAAATTGCCAGATCCATTTAATTTGAAAATAAAAATATCTCGATTTCCGCTGGATGTTAGGTTGTATGTTCCAGCGTTAGGATTAAAGTCAACGGTTCCTGTAAAAAAACCTGTAGTGTATATATTTCCAAAATCGTCCACTTTAATTGATCTAGAGATATCTTCCAATGTTCCTCCAAGTTGTTTTGCCCAAATAAAGTTGCCTGCTGAATCTAGTTTCTGAATATAAATATCCGTTGCACCTGCCGATGTCAAGTTGTAAGTTCCAATACCTGGGTCAAAGTCTGCCGTTCCTTGAAAATATCCTGAGGTGTAAATATTCCCAAATGCATCTATGCTGATGCTTGTGCTATTTTCACTAGAAGTTCCACCAATGGATTTCGCCCATTCAAAGCTTTGTGCATAAAGCAAGTTAATCCCTAAAGACACTGCTACTATTATGGTTTTTCTGAAAGTGTTAAATGCTCTTTTCGAAATTTCAGGCGTCATTCTCTAACGTTTAATTGATCGGAAGAAATAGGTTTTCCAGATATCGCCTTAATATATTTTCATCTCACCTTAAAAAGAAGACAAGGCTTGTTATTTAGTTGATTATCAGAAAAGCTTTGCAATTTTACTCATACTGCGCGTAGCAAACGATGGATCTTTACTTATTGAGTGTTTTTTGATTCTTATATAACCTGCCCAATCGCATCTTCCACATTTTCTGTTGGTTGCTGGCAAGCGCCATATTGGCAAACGCAAATCATTGTTTGCACTTCCACTTTTTTGCCTGTTAAAACTTCTAGATCGCTATCACCTTTTCCACCACAATACACCTCATTGGATAAGTAGTGTGCATTCATTTCCGTGAGCTTGGTTTGCCAATTTCCAATGCATAAAATGGTTTTGGAAATGGGTCAGAATCTTTGTGTTTTGTTGTAAGAAAATAGAAAGGAAAGTTGAATTATTACGTCAAAAGAAATTCAAAATAATTCTGTCTGTTGATCACATTATAGCTATTGTTTGGATAGGCAGAGGCAAATGTTTTTGAAAGTTTGGGCGATTTATTTGGATTCCATTTTAACTCGAATGTTTGGTAAACGCCATCCCGAGATTCGATATAGTCAATTTCTTGTTGGTCTGATGTTCTCCAGAAATAGCTATTGACTTTAATCCCGTTGTAGGCATTCATTTTTATTCGTTCTGAGATAAAGTAGTTTTCCCAAAGTGCGCCTATGTCTGTCCGTGTTTCAATAGCGCTGAATTGAGTAATTATTGCGTTTCGTATTCCATTATCATAGAAATAGATTTTGCGTTTTGTTTTAAGTTCTTTCCTCAGATTCATGCTTAAGGGTTGAAGTCTGAATATGACAAAAGCACGCTCTAATGTGGTGATGTAATTTTCAACAGTTTGATTATCTAGACCAACCATATTGCCCAGTTCGTTGTAAGACACCTCGTTGCCAACCTGAAAAGCAATCGCTTGAAGTAACTTTAATAGCTTTTCGGGTTTTTTAATTTGTTGCCACGTAAAAATGTCTTTGAATAAATAACTTTCAGCCAGTGATTCAAGGTATTCACGCGCATTGCCTGAATGATTGACCACTTCAGGATAGCATCCAAAGACTAATCGATTCTCAAGGTTTGACAGTTCTTGAACGAGATTCGTGTGATTTGATAATTCTTGAAAAGAAAAAGGATAAAGTTCATATTCCCACTTTCTACCGGTGAGCGGTTCATTGATTTGATTTTTCAACTCAAATGCAGACGAGCCTGATAAGATCACTTTCACATTTTTTATTTGGTCTGTAATCAACTTGATTTTTAAACCTATTTCTTGAATTCTTTGAGCTTCGTCAATAATGAGTGTTTCTGCATTTCCTAGAATTTGTTTCCACTTTGTAGTATTTACATTTTCTAATAATACGCGCGTACTTTGTTCATCTCCGTTTAGCCAAAGTGTTTTTGGATTTGAAGAAAAGAGTTGATCTAATAGCGTGGTTTTGCCAACTTGCCGGGGTCCAAGAATAATGATGGCTTTATTATCCTTTAATCTGTCAGTGATTCTAGCTTGAATACTTCTTTTTATCATGATCTTGCGATTCAATTCGCAATAATACCGATAAAATTGCGATTACAATCGCAATTTTTACCTCATAACCTGCTCTATCGCATCTTCCACGTTTTCCGTTGGTTGCTGACAAGCACCATGCTGGCAAACATAAATCATGGTTTTTCCTTCTACTTTTTTGCCCGTTAAAACTTCTAGATCGCTATCATCTTTTCCACCACAATACACCACATTGGCTAAGTAGTGTGTATTTATTTCGGTGAGCTTGGTTTGCCAATCGTCACCTACAATGGCCACCTCATAAAATGGTTCTGAAAAATATTGGTGCAAGAGCATCCATTGGCTATAGCCACTTGGATAGCGCGCAAAAGAAGCTTCTACTTGCGTCAACATTTGTTTGCTGATTTCGCGCCAAGCGTCATTTGAAGTTAAGAGCGAAAGCTTAAAGGCGCACGTTGCCATGATCGAGTTTGAAGCAGGTATTACGTTGTCATTAATCTCTGTTTTCTTCGCTACCAAAGCTGCGTCATGCTTGCTTTTAAAATAGTAAAACCCAGCAGGGTTTTTGTCGAAGTTGGCTTCTACGTATTCAAATAATTGAACGGCTTCGTTCAGCCATTTTTCATCAAAAGTGGCTTCGTACATTTTTATAAGTGCATCGCATAAATGAGAATAATCTTCTAAGAAACCATCAATGCTGCTTGTGCCGTTTTTGTAAGAATGCCACAAGCTGCCGTCTTCTTTCTTTTGCTGCTTTAGCAGAAAGTTTAAGTTGGCTTTAGCAATAGATAAGTAGTGAAGGTTTTCAGTTGCGATGTACGCTTCTACAAAGCCTTTGCTCATCAAAGCATTCCAGCTGGTTAGGCTTTTATCGTCAAATCCTGGTCTGATGCGTTCTGCGCGTTTTACAAGTGCTTTTTGTTTGAAAGCAAGTACAATTTCATGCAATTTTTTCTCAGTGATTTCAAACTCATTTGCTATTTCAGCATCGCTGGCATCGCGGAGCAAAATGTAGTTTCCGTGCTCCCAATATCCTTTTTTATTGACGTTGAAATAGCTTTTCAAAAGCGCTGCATTTTCGCCCGCCAGTTGCTCAAATTCTTCTTCTTTCCATATATAAAACTTGCCTTCTTCGCCTTCGCTGTCCGCGTCAAGTGCAGAATAAAAAGTGCCTGTTTTATCGGTGAGTTCTCGCTCAACAAATGCAGCGGTTTCGTTGATAATGTTTAGGTATTCTTCTTTCTTAGAATGTGTGTAAGCTTGGCTGTAAACGGATAACAGTTGACCATTGTCATAAAGCATTTTTTCAAAGTGTGGCACTTTCCAAATATCATCTACGCTATATCGCGCAAAGCCCCCACCTATTTGATCATAAATGCCACCACGGGCTATTTTGGTCAGGGTTAAGTCTACATAATCAAGCAGCTCTTTTTGATCTTGAACCACGCTGAAAGCCAGCAGAAATTGATAGTTGTTTGGTAAAGGAAACTTCGGAGCTCGATTCGGTCCACCTTCTATTACATCAAATTCTTTTGCCCATCTGATTACTGCCGTTTCAGTTACTTCGTCACTAAAATCTTTACTGATGGGCTTCATAGGTATTTCGTCCATTTGAGCCAGTCCTTCTGTAAGCTGAGTCGCGTAATGTTCCACTTTTGCGGGTTCGTTTGTAAAAGCTGCATTTACTTTGGTCAATACCTGAATCCATTGATCTCGCTTGAAATACGTGCCGCCAAAAAATGGTCGGCCATCAGGTAGTGCAAAGCAATTCAATGGCCAGCCGCCACCATTGGTCATGAGTTGCACTGCATCCATATATACTTGGTCTACATCTGGTCGCTCCTCTCTATCCACTTTTATGCAGATAAAATGCTCGTTCATAATGGCTGCCACTGCGGTGTCTTCAAAGCTTTCGTGCTCCATCACATGGCACCAATGGCAAGCACTGTAGCCAATACTCACCAAAATTGGCTTGTTCTCTGCCTTGGCTTTCGCCAACGATTCATCATTCCAAGCAAGCCAGTTTACTGGATTGTGTGCGTGTTGCAGCAAATAGGGACTAGTTTCATGGATCAAGCTATTGGTGTAGGAATGAGAGTTTTGCATTTGTTGCGAAGTTTTAGATGGTGATTGACATGACATTACTATTATTGCCATGCATAACAGTTTGAAAGGAACATGTCGACTAATTATCATGGTTCAATGTTATCGATACCAAGCCACAATGCGGTGTTTTTTTGAATAAATTTTAACCTATGGAACCAGGCATTTTCATGTTCGTTTTGTTTGTTGTTGGACTCATTATTTCTGCAGCATGGAATCAGAAGCAGGAGCAGCAAGATGAATACAAAAAGGCAGAGCTTAAACTGCAAGCCATTGAAAAGCGCGTTGGCCTGGCAAAACGGTTTTTAGAACAAAATTTCGATTATTATCAAAAACTGTCTGAAGCTGGAAGGGCCAAGTTTTTGGCTAGAATGCGTGTAGTTCTGGCTTCTAAAAGAATAGTTGGGCAAGATGGTTTAGTGGTCACCCGTGAAATGCAAATACTCACTTGTGCGGCATTTGTTCAAGTGACTTTTGGCCTGCAGAATTTTCGCTTGCCGCGATTCAAAACCATTGGAATTTATCCGGATGTGTATCATGATAGACGCTTGAAACGCGATTTAAAAGGAAGCACGCAGCCGGTAGGTTTGATTCGTTTTTCATGGAAACATCTAAAACATGGGTATCTCATTCCTGATGATAGTATCAATCTGGCATTGCATGAGTTAGCACATGCTCTGAAGATTACGATTGAGAAAAGCGACACGAATATTGATGATTCAGTTTCCCAAGAATTGTATGAATTTGTAGAAGATAGCGCCCCGATAAGATCGGCTATTTTAAGTGGAAAAATTGATGCGGTCAGAAAATATGCAGCTGTAAATGAAGATGAATTGTTTGCCTGCTGTGTAGAGTATTTCTTCGAAAATCCTGCTGATTTTAAAGAAAAATTGCCGCGTGTTTACGATAAGATATGCCGCATTCTAAGGCAGGATGCACTAAATGTTGAAGGCGATTTTGCTTTTACCAACAATTCTAAAACGAGTGCCTACAGAAGTATGTACTCGGCTTCGGGATACCAGAAACTTGCAAGAGCTCCTTTTAATGTAAATATTGGTGACGAAGCTTATTCTTGGACGAGCACGCTGATGTTGCTTGGTATTTTTCTTGGGCCACTTTCGTGGATGTTGCTCTTGCCAAATATTGAAAGCGATGGCACGGCCATTCTGCTTTTTATGATCACCATTATCACCATCGGCTTCATGATTTTTTGGCGAAAGTTTTTTGCCTCGGGTTACATGAGCACATTTGTGTTTGTCGCATTCATGGTATTCGGATGGCTTTTTCCAGCTTCAGTTTCTTGCTTGTTGTTGAATGCTGCTGTGCCCATTTATTCGTTCACCGAAATTGAGCCTCGCGCAAGCGTCATTAATGCCGGGGGTGAATGTTTTATCAAAAATTCATCGTCAGCTTTGGCTTCTATGAGAAATGGAATTCCGATTGATTGCAGCATTTACGCTGCGTTAAGATCAAATAAAGCGACCTACAAAGTGCACTGCGAAATGTATTATGGCTTATTTGGATTAGCGGAATTTAAATCAGCTGAGGTAGTTTTTGACTCAGGTCAAACGCTTGCTTTATAAAGCTTTATGCATTCGTCAATATAGTCTAGCAATTCTTCTTTTCCCGTTCTGCCAGTGGCAGAGGTGTAGAAAAAGGGTGGGAGTTCTTCCCATGTTTCAAGCATTTTTGTGTGATAACGCTCTTTGGTTTTAGCAAATTCAGAAACCGAAAGTTTATCCACTTTGGTCATTACTACCGAAAACGGAATGCCTTTTTCGCCCAACCAATACATGAAATCTAAGTCGCTTTTTTGCGGTTCGTGTCGGCTATCTACCAGTACAAAAGCATTCACCATGTTTTCACGATCTTCAAAATAGTCGTAAATCAATTTCATGAATGTTTGTCTGTCGGTTTTCGAAACCTTGGCATAGCCATAGCCTGGAAGATCCACTAAATACCAATCGTCATTGATCAGGAAGTGGTTTATGAGTTTCGTTTTTCCTGGCGCACCAGAAGTCTTTGCCAGCCCTTTGCGCTGGGTAAGCATATTGGTTAGGCTGCTTTTCCCAACATTAGATCGGCCAATAAATGCAAACTCTGGAAGTTCGGTTTTTGGGCACTGCGATGGTTTGGAAGAGCT
>CAZWXC010000086.1:0-8160 GCA_964637935.1 uncultured Flavobacteriales bacterium
GGGCCACCAAGCAGCAATCATCAGAACATTATCGGTGTTTGGTTTTTTCATTCACTGAGGTAATGCTCAAGATTTTTAGAAACTAAAACAGATTTTACCACATCATGATTTTCAATATAGTCTTCTAATATTGAGGAACTGGTGCGCTTAAGTTCAATATTGCTTTTAGCCTTGTCAATATTTAAGAACGTACAAATTCTATCTAAAGTAGCTTGGTGATGGTTCTGGTTTTCTAGGTCCTCTTCATAGTTTACGGAGAGGTATGATATGTCTTTTAATGCATCTTGCTCTTGTTGGTCAAAAATGTGTAACCATTTTATTCGATCAGGTATTTCTTCTGCTTTAACAGTGACTTTTTTCTTGGTTTTAGCGCTGTTATCGGTAAAATGATAAACATTTCTTTCTTCTGCTACCAGACTTGATAAGCATTGTCTGAACTTATTGGTTCGGGTTAGATGAATAATTTTCCAGCCATCTTTTGCAAGCGTGTTTATAAATGCAATAGACTCATCAATGCTCATACCTTGATGTTTGTATAGCTCATAGATTTTGATCCTACAACCGTAAGTTTTTTGCTTAAAAGCTTTGGTTCTAAGCTTCATGTATAGCCTTTTGTGCCAAATGTTGAATGGGTATTCTGTACCGAAAATTTCACCATCGCAATACACATTTTCAGCACAATTGATCAGGTTTACCAATAGAGTAGATCCGGTGCGACCTTGTCCAAAAATGATAAACTTTTGATCTGGCTCAAAGCGCCAATTGACAATGGCTTTAAAGATGATTTGAACTAATGCCCAAACCTGTCGACCACCTTTTTCATAATATAGTTTGGAAGCGTACTTTTTCATCTTTTCAGCAAGGCGTTGGCCAGATATTTCCAATTCAAAATTTTAAAAGGATTCATTTGAATTGCTTTCAGACTATAAATTCTTTGGTTTTTAGTGTCTCCATACCAAGCGGCATATTCTGCCACACTTCTGTATCTTAAAGAAGAATCTTCTACCCAGGGCTTCCATTTTGTATCAAAAGCAGCCTTTAATGCTGATTGATTAATAGCAATTGATGATGCCATTTCAATAGATTTTAGTTCGGTTCTAGTGATTTGATTCAGGTAAGTTTTTTCTGATGGTTGTTGCAATACCGCCCGACAAATAGCTAGATCAATGCCTAGTCTTTCTTCATTAAATTTTAGTTGACTACCGATAGATTTGCTCATTTCGTGCATTCTGAATTTTAGAATTACCTGCTCATTGAGCATCATTTTTTCAGTGCCATTGAGTAAAAAGTATCGGATAAAGAACTCTGTATCCATGCAATAATGAAACACTTCTTTCAATCCACCCAAAGATTTGAAAATAGAAAGCTTGAAAAAGGTAGATGGTTGCATAAGCCAAAATTGAAAAAGATATTGCTCCAAACTCATTGTTTCTTGGGCTCTTGGTACGATCATATTGGTGATCACTTGTCCAAACTTTTCTGCTTTAAAAGCAGATACTTCCAACATCGGATTTTCAATAAATGTGTGCGCAATTGCCTTAAGAGATCCTTCCAGCATTACATCATCACTGTTGATCCAATTGAAAATTTCTCCGGTGCATTTGTCTATACCTTTATTTATGGCGTGACTTTGACCACGGTCTTTTTCACTTACCCAAAAGTTGATGTTACCATCGTATTTTTTAATAATGTCAAGCGTTTGGTCTGTGCTTCCACCGTCAATAATGATGTATTCAAGATTTGGATAACCTTGATTTAGAATGCTTAAAATGGTTTCTTCAATAAATTGTCCTTGATTAAATGAAGGAGTTACAATAGAAATTTTTGGCCAGTTTATATGAGTTTCATAAACGGTGGGTTCAGCATTAATCCAAGGCCAGCCGGCTTTATTTGTTTTCATCAGCTATCGGCAATTTCGTGCATGGTTCTAAGAAGCAATTGTTCAAATCTTGCCTGTTCTTGCTCATAATTAAACGAGACTTGAGCGTGGTTTAAAAGTTGCTCAATCATTGCGTTTGCCCAAAGCGTTTCGTCATGCGGGTCTAAGAGAGTATGATTTGGAAGTTGCTCTTTATGCACATCAAGCGCACTGGCTATTACCGGACAGTTTAAAGATTTTGCATCTTCTATAGATGTGTTCCAACCTTCAAAAAGACTAGATTGCAGCAATGCGCTGGCATTCTTTATTAGGACAAGTAAATCCGTTCTGTCAATGAATCCTAGAAAATGAATTTTAGCGTTCAAGTTATACTCTTCACAAGCTTTTTTGCATTCTTCTGCAAGACCTTCGCCCTTAAATCCATCTTCTTTTCCGGTAAATAAGATGTTGAAGACCAGTTCGGGCATCAACTCTTTCATCAAAGCTGCAGCTCTAATGATTACCATTTGGTTTTTGTGTTTCCAAAATTGATTTGGACAAATGAAATAAGCGTGTTTTTTGACCTTGAATTTTTCTAAAACTTGATCTTGGCTCAAGTGCTTAGGTATAGTGTTGTAAACGGCAAAAGGCAGCACCATTGTTTTGCAAGCTGCTGGAGAAAAAAAGTTCAAAAAGTCGGCTTTAGCCGCGCGACTGCTCAACACAAGCGGAGCTTCTTGTTGAGCAATTTTTGTTCGCTCAGCAGCTCTAAGTGCAAGCTCTTCATTAGAGAAATTTTCAGGATAATGTTTTTCTTGAAAATCTGGAATCCAAAACGCCTTGGCATTTAGTTTTTCGAAAGGATATTCATCAGTTTTTCCTAACGGGAATACGACATCAACTGTAAGGTGGTTTATCCTTTTTTCAATCGCGTTTTTCTTGAAAATACTGCGCCAAAGTGCGTTAAGTATTCTTTCTGTAACCGAATATTTTGGTTCAAGCGCAACGTGCGATAGTGTTTCTGGATTATTGATTTTTTCACTCCATTTTACAACGCTTCCATCTTCGGTAAGAATAATGACTTTACATTGGTTTGGATGACGCTGAAGTGCACAAAGAATATTCTCAATGTAGTATTTACCAGCTGCCCATTGGTTGTCAAATCTAGCTACTAGTCCTATTTTCATAGAGGGTTTTCGTCTTTATAATGCGACTCAAATTATACCAGAACGGATTTACTGGGTAGCCTTCCTGCTCAAGCTTAATAGACATGATGAAATTCACAATCCATTTTTCCCAAAAAGAAAAACCAGTATTCCATTTACCAATTGAAGCTGTAGTGGCGGTTGGCTTCATGATTGACTCTGGATGAAAGGCAGGATCTTGATGATATACCTTTTTTGATGGCAGTTCTAAAAGGTTTTTCTTGTCGTCAACCTCAAGAAAGTTTAGGATTCTTTTGATTTCGGAGTCTGGGTTACAAACAAGATTTTCATACCTGACCTCTAGTAACTGATTAGGATAATTACTAGCTAGCAACTTTTTGGATGCCATAGCTGCATTCCATTTTCTGCAAAGTGTTTTGAATGAATAGTCTGCTCCGCTAAATCTTTTCTTATCTTTTTTAAAAACATTTCGATAAGATAAAACGGCATCTCGTCCATCGCGATAAATGAAGATGAACTTGCCTTCTGGATATAACTTGAAAAACTCTTCGGTAACGAAATAGTTGTTAGGAGTTTTTTCTGAAATATACTGGATGGTATGGTCTACGGTGAATGATTTGAAAAAGGATTCGTAAAAATCGCGAAAGCTAGATTTCAATGATTTTTCTGAATAAAACTGCTTGTTTCGTTCTGCAAAACCCGGTTTATCCATTTGTGCATACAAACTGAAAATAGAACGGGTAAAATTGAACTCAGGACCTCCCGAAATTTGCGGATGTCTGCACAAGACATCTTGCAAAAATGAAGAACCAGACCTTCCAAAACCTCCGATCAACAAAAACCTCAAGATACGCTGCTTTTAAAGTCAAATTTCACAATATCACTTGTATAAATATGTTCATCATGCTGGCTATGGAAGCTCGATGATGAAACCTCAAATGTTGCTGCATCTTCAATCCAATCTGAAATATCATTTTCGGTGCGGTGGGCAATAAACACGTTCATGTAGTATTTGCCTGGGGCTAGCGTTAGTTTAGGAATATCGAAATAAACATTTGAATGCCCTTTAAGCGTTAATAATTTTTGCTCAAAACGAGTGCTTAATGTGCCAATTCTTCTTCTATCGGCATCTCTAATGCCAACAGTAACAAGGCACTTGGCTGGGTCGATAATGTTTGATTTTATCTGCAGCCTGATGCGTAAAGGTTTGCCACTTACAATCTTATTATCCTCTTCGGTCAATAATTGCACATCTTGCAATTGTAAATCACCACTACCTTGTCTATCTGTTCTATCTGCGGCTTTTGTGAATTTAGATATCGTTGAGAATTCATCTAAATAAGCTCTAACTAAATCGTCAGACTTGCCTTCGGCATTCACTGTGCCTTGCTTTAACCAAACAGCTTTTGGACATAGTCTTTTTACAGCGTCCATATTGTGGCTTACAAATAAAATAGTTCTGCCTCCCGAAGCTACTTCATTCATTTTACCCATGCATTTTTGTTGAAATTCAGCATCGCCCACTGAAAGCACTTCGTCCACTATTAATATTTCCGGATCAAGATGTGCGGCAACAGCAAATGCAAGCCTCACATACATTCCGCTAGAATATCTTTTTACAGGTGTATCGAGAAATTGCTCTATTCCGCTAAACTCAATTATTTGATCGAGTTTTAGTTTGATTTCAATTCTGCTCATGCCTAAAATTGAACCATTGAGAAAAATATTTTCACGACCTGTTAGTTCTGGGTGAAAACCTGTTCCTACCTCTAACAGTGATGAAACTTTACCGAAAATTTTCACCTCGCCTTCGGTAGGTTGGCTTATTCGTGATAGAATTTTTAGAAGCGTACTTTTTCCCGCACCATTTTTTCCAATTATGCCTACACTTTCACCACGCTCCACGTTAAACGAAACATTATCAAGGGCCTTGAATAAACTAGTGTTCGCTTTTTTGGGGCTAAATATTCCACTCAGTGTTTCTCGAAGTGTATCACTATTTCTACCTAGTGTATAGTGTTTTGAAACGGAGGAAATTTCAATTGCTGTAGACATATGACTAAACTAGATCAGCTATTTTACTGTCGATTTTCTTGAAAAAATACAGCGAAAAGGCAAAAAGTATCGCAATCATTGCGAAGGAGATTAAGCTGTAGATGGATGGAGGAGCTAGACCTAGAATTGACCATCTAAAACCTTCCACAATTCCTGCCATTGGGTTTAAATAATAAATGATTGTTGCCCATTGAGGCAAGCTGTTTAGAGCAACACTTGACGGATAAGCAGTTGGTGTGATGTAAAGACCGAGCTGAACTACAAATGGTATTAGGTATTGTATGTCTCTAAATCTAATGCTAAGTGCACTGAACAAAATACCAATAGAAAGTGATGTAATCATTAAAAGGGCTAAAAATAAGGGCAGATATACAATGTTGCTACTTACAGAAACTTGGTTGTAAATCATCAAGCCAGCGAGTATTGTTGCTGTAATTGCCATGTCTATTAACCCAACCAAAGCCTTTGAAAGCGGAATAATAATTCTTGGAAAATATATTTTTTTGACCATTGATTGAGCTGAAATAATTGAGCTGCCAGCATTGGTCATTACAAATGAAAAATAAGTCCAAGCCATCATACCGCAAGCGGTAAAAACCATGTGCGGAGTGTTGCCTGTATCCACCTTTACAAACTTGCCAAAAACTACATGAAGGATAGCAATGGTTAAAATAGGCTGAATGAATGCCCAAAGAATACCAACAGTAGTTTGAGCATAGCGCACTTTAAAATCTCGCCAAGCAAGCATCCAGAATAGTTCTTTATATGCTTTTAGGTCTCTAAACTGAAACAGACTCGACTTTGAAGAAATAATTAGGGGTTTTTCTGACATATGATTATCCAGTGGTCAAATATACTAGAACATTCATCAGCACTGCCAGCAAAGCTTCAAAACTAAATAACCAACAGCCTGATTAAATTTGCAATAAATAGAAACCTTTTTGAACGATATCGCAATTGCTAGCTTTTTTTATTCACGACCTGATTCTTCCAAAAGGCTCTTAAATCAATTGCTTTCTTTGAAGCAGGAAAGGGGTTTCGTTTATTATTTATTTGTTGATAGGGCTTCAGATAATGCTTCGCAAGAAGTTAAGCATAGAAATGCCGAAGTTATTGAGTTGGTTTCAAAATGTGCAATCCAATTACAAGCAAATCTCATAGTCAGAGATTTGAATTTTGGGCTTTCCAAAAGCCTTTTGGATGGAATAAATGAGGTGTTTATAAAGCATGAAAAGGTGGTGGTTTTTGAAGATGACATATCTCTTGCGCCCCATGCCTTGAGTTACTTTAAAAATGCGCTAGAGAAATATGAGAGCAACCAAACCATATATGGCATTGCTGGAAATTCTTTTGCCGATAAAAAAGCTCAAAATCACCTTCCGGAGGCGTATTTACTGCCAATTGCTACATCTTGGGGATGGGCAACTTGGAAGCAAAAGTGGTTTGATTTTACGAATTTAGAATCACAAGTTTTGTTTGATCAGGTTGCTGAAAAAGGTTTTGATCGCTTTAATTTTGGCGGATATCCTTACAAACGGCTTTTTGAAAAATTGCTTGCCAAAGAGGTTAATTCTTGGGCCATTCTTTATTATGCACAGCTTTATTTGAAGGATGGATTGTTTCTGTTTCCGAAACATCCTGTTTCCGAAAACTTTGGGTTCAACAAGGATGCTACTCATTCCAAATCTCAAAATACATTTGCCCAAAATGCAAATGGCAACGCTTTGCTTCCGATTCTACCAAAAGAAATAGAGTTAGACGAAAATGTTTTGCAAACAATGAAAGAAGCTTTTGCTAGGAATTTGTCAAAACACCATGCAAACTCTATTCAGGGGCAATTTAAAGCCTTGATTAAGAAAATTTTAAAATAATGCCGAAGTCTCTTTTAGAAAAGATTGCATACCGAATTGGTCTAATAAAGCGAGTTGTTGACGAAATTGACCCGAGGGTGAAGATTGATTCAACTACACTAAACAATGGAGCAAAGTTTTTCATTAGAAATGAGCAGAAGCAAGTTCAAATTACCGTAGGTCAGCATTCTATGATTTCAGGAATGTTCGTGGTAGAGAAGCAAGGTGGAACAATAGCTATTGGCGACAGAACCTTTATTGGTGGTGGAAAATTCATATCAACCTGCAACATTTCTATAGGTAACGATGTAATGTTTGCATGGGGCTGCACTGTAATGGATAATGATGCACATTCATTAGACTGGGAAAATAGGCAGCATGACGTTTCGGATTGGATAAAAGGAGTAAAAGAAAACCAAGTTGGGAAATACAAAGATTGGTCTCACGTGGCTGAAGCCGCAGTATCAATAGGCGATAAAGTTTGGATAGGATATGAATCCAAAATTATGAAGGGTGTATCAATAGGCGAAGGTGCTGTAGTTGCAGCTGGATCGGTAGTAACAAAAGATGTGCTGCCGTATACCTTGGTAGGAGGTAATCCGGCAAAATTGATAAAGACGTTGAAATGAATTGGCATGAAACAATAGCTTATATCCAGAGTGAGCCGCAATTTGAAAGTCTTGTAAAGAGTGCGTTCATAGACAGAGATAATAACTGGAATAGCAATGCTTTTCACAATAGTGCAGAATTTAAGGAAACTATAGCACTAATAAGAAAGAAAGCACCAAAGGCAAAAAAAATACTTGACATAGGCGCTGGAAATGGGATTGCTTCAATAGCATTTGCCAAAGAAGGCTATACAGTTACTGCACTAGAGCCCGATGAAAGCGTTTTGGTTGGCGCTGGAGCAATTGAAGCTTTGGCTACCGAATTGAAATTAGACAATGTAAGTGTAGTGAAAAATTTTGCGGAAGAAGCGTCACTTCAACCAGAGAGTTTTGATGTGGTATACGTGAGGCAAGCTCTTCACCATGCGAATAATTTAAATGAATTTGTAGCTAATACCGCCAAGTTTCTTAAAAAAGGAGGTCTTTATGTTACCATTCGAGATCATGTGATTTTTGGACAGCAAGACAAAGAATTGTTCTTACAGCAACATCCATTGCATAAGTTTTATGGCGGTGAAAATGCTTTTACTGAAAAGGAGTATGAAACAGCGTTCAAGTTGGCA
>CAZWXC010000087.1:0-8078 GCA_964637935.1 uncultured Flavobacteriales bacterium
TGATTGAAGATATTTTAATGGCAGCTTACGTTGAAGTAGCCCCACCAAACTTGAGCAAAAACCTTATTGATGGGATTAAATAATCCAAAATTTGCTTAATCCACCTTTATAATTCGATGCGTCTCGCCTACTCCATTTTCGGAAGTAATCTTTAAAAAATAAAGTCCTGATTGCAAAGATGAAAGGTCAATGGCATTTGGCAAATCGACTTCAGATTGCATCAACAAATTACCATTGCTGCTGTAAATGTCAATGACCGCTTTGGCGTCAATTCCCTGTAGCTGAATAAAATCCTGAGTAGGATTCGGATAAAACGAAAACGTGTGTTTGCCTTCATTTTTAAGTCTTAAAATGGCTAGTTCATTGATTGTTCCGTCAAAATCTGTTTGAGATAACTTGTACAAAACCGAATGATTTTTATCGCTTTTATCGAAATCTTGGAATTCGTAAATAGTTGGAACATTGGAATTACCAGCACCTTTTACTTGATCTAACTCAACCCAATGGCCATCATCCACCGATTTATACAAAGTGAAAAAGTCATTATTAATTTCTGTGTAGCATTCCCAATTCAAGGTTACTGAATTGGCGTTGGGAGTTGCAGTAAATGATTTGAACTCAACGGGCAATACCACCGCAGAATTACCAAGAATAAATTCGGTGCTAACTGCAGTCATCGTAATGGTTTTATTCAACAAATTCAATGCGCCACCACTGCTAGACCATGATGTAACAGCATTATTGCCTCTCGTATATACAACCATGGTGGCATCACCAATACCTGTAATTTGATACGCATCGTTTTCACGATAATAATATGTAGCTGTGTAATTTGTACTAGATCCAAAGGCGTGAAAAACTCCGAAATAGCCTGTATTATCGCCCACTCCAGAAGATCCCGCGGTGGTATTCGGCAACTGATTCACGTAATAGATATGCACCAACCTTGGCGATCCAGCCACACTACTTACCATCAGTGTGTCGCCCCCCGTGGCAACGTGTTGTAAAGATTGACCTGTCCAACTCGTAGTATGTAAGTAAGTAGATTGATCACCGATTGCAGCTCCGCTTGTAACCCAATCAGTGGTTACATCCATATTTACCATGCCGCCCGGATAGTTTCCAACTTCGTCACGTACGGTGTGCCCCGCGCCATCATCAAACCTATAATAAGCTAATAAATTAGGTTCCGAACCAATCAATTTTGCACACATTAAATCTCTAATTTCTGTTTGTGTGAGCGTTGTTTGCCACACGGAAACTTCATCAATTTCGCCATCAAAACGGTTGGAACTTTCGCCAGATGCAGCTACCTCTCCACCAATACCAGCCAATCCATCCGCTGCACCCGTTGGGTTGCCAGTGTAAGTATCGCTAACTGCAAGTTCACCATTTATATAAATGCTTCGAGCGTTTGTGGCGGCATCATGCACCATAGCTACATGATACCACGTGTTACTTGTCAAATAAAAAGTGGCATCTGACATATCTAAAGAAACGGGCGAAGCATTACGCATGTAAAAACGGATGCGTCCGCTCCCTGGATCACCTAGAGAAAGTGAATATCCGTTTGAAGTGTTGTTTTGATCATTGCAAAAAATTCGCTGACCTGCCGTAGCCACATTGTCTGAATTTACCCAAGCTGCAACCGTAAAATCACCGGCAGGTAAATAAGGAAAAGAAGAAGGCAGCTCAACCACATCACCCGCTTCGGCCCCAGCCGCATCATCAAAATCTAAGCAAAGGCCAGAGCCAGGTAAGTTTGTTCCAGGTTCGATGATGTAAATGTTATCGAAACTAAATATATCATCGTTTGCATTGGTACGCATTTGCACCCTTATCTGAATGGAGTCTGCATTAATATCTTGCGCCACAGCAGACTGTATTCCACTAAAATCATCGATATAAGCTCCGCGAACGAGCCTAATAAAAGTGGCACCGCCATCGGTAGAGTAGCTAACACTCACACTATCTGTAGATTCGAGCGTTCCTAAATCTCGCAATTGCACTGAGATACTCACATTGACAAAGGCAGAAATATCAACCCAACGCGATGTCCAAACCCCCAAACCATCCATGTCTCTGCCAGAAAATTCATTGGTTCTGACCTCAAAAAAATCACTTGAATTTGAAAACACGCAACCCGTGCACGAAGAAGTCCATTCACCTGAAGGATCTGAAATGGTGCCATTTGCATCAGGAAAAGTCTCTGACCAAATTACGGTTTGTGCATTGGCACTTATGCTCAATACCAAGCACACCAAGAAAACGACTAAAGAATGAATGAGGGGATTCACTTTAATTTTAATTGGGAATCCAAAATTAGGCTTTTTGAAGCTCTAAACCTCTAGATTCACAATCAAGCAATACTAACAGCCTAGGAAGAAAAGCTTGGAGACGACTAGTTCCTGATGATCCTGTGAATTTCAGTAGCCATGCTGTCTGATGATATTGATATTAAATAGATGCCATTTTTAAGGTTTGACAAACTGACTATGTTGGGCAAAGAGCAGTTAGTTTTTTGCAACATCTTTCCAGAAATATCGAAAATCTGGACTTCGACCTTCGAAGCATTTCCACTTAAAAACACATCGTTTTGAGTTGGATTTGGAAACACTTGAAATTGCCTTTCAACTGGTTCATTCACACTCAAAAACTGAGGCCATGTTCCATAGGAGAAATTTGCTGCGTCAGCAGCATACAAGCGCCAAGTAGTGGGTGGACCAAAACCTCCAAATCGCTTCCAAAGTAAACCGTATGCAGTCGAATAAATTTCATCCTGACCGAAGCCATCGGCTACTACGGTAGAATCGCAATAAGCTGCATCATAACCAATTATAGTTCCTACCAAACCTGAATCCTGAGTTTGAACGAGCTTTGTGTTGGCCAACAAATCTTGCATGGCTGACTCCGAAACAAAAGGCACCGAAACGGTGTTTTCACTCAATTCGTCAAGCATCGGTGCTAGTGCTATTGAGTAATTATTATCTGATCTGATAAAAAATCCTTGATGGTCATAAATGGCAGCAAATCCGCTCAAAGAATCACCATCATACGCAGCCAAGGTTAGGTGATGATACTCGGTGACTTCTTCAAATTCATTGTTAATGGCTGACCAAAATTGATGCTCGAATACTAATTTATCTCCCACAGAATAAGGAAGATAATTAACTATTTCTGGAGCTGTGACTCCTACATGATTAGCGCTCGTTTCTAGGCCAACCAGATTAAAAGAGCGAATATTTCCATTTGGAAATTCCAAATCTCTAAAACTCAAAAATTGAATAAAGCCATGGTTTTTAGAAAGTTTTAATAAGCCAACATCACCCAAAAAAGCATGACGAACAGTGAAGGTTTTTACAGAATCCGCAATTCCTAAAAAAGTCTCTTCAGTTATTGTATCGTAGCGGATGTAATGATCGTCCACATAAAAAACCTCGTCACCAAAATTGGCTTCGAGTGGAATTGGAAATTCATGTTCCACTCCCAATACATCCATCGATCCTTGTCGATTTACAAATCGTTGAAAATCACACTCGGGCAATCCAAAAAAATTAGGGCTTGGATTCCAAACTGCCCATGCGCACGTATCAAATTCATTTTGCATCAGTTGACCATAAGTGAAATAAAAATCACCCGAGCCACCAGGTATCATCTGATCGTTCTTGATCGGTAAAATTTGATTTGAGCCAGAAATACTGAAGTAGCTGATTTGGTTTAAAGGTATCGGCAACCAATCACTGTTTTGAGCAGAAATAATTCCTGAAAACAACAGCATAAAAAGCGCTGAAAGTTTGATTTTGAAGGCCATAGGTGGTTGGTTTTATTTGGAGACGTGGCAAAACCTAGAACGGTTAGTTCTTCACAAACTTGAGGTTCTCAACATTTCCATCTGGCAATTCCATTCGGATGAAATACACCCCTGAATTTAGCTCTGAAATGTCAAGTGTTTCTGGAAAAGTAATCTGCATATTCAACACCAACGCTCCTGTAATGTCGGTGCATCGAAAAGAAGCCATAGTTGCATTTGAACTCAAATTCAAAACGTCACGTGCAGGATTAGGATAAAGCCCAACTCGTGTTTGATTTAATTCATTGATACCAACCCAATCTGGTAAGGGTGAAAAGAAGAAATTCTCACCAAATCCAGCCTCAAGTGTCCAACTTGTAATTGGTCCATTTGGGATATAATTCTTTTCATAAAGGCCATAAAAGCCATCAAAAAACATTGATTGACCGAAACCAGTGATAACTGATTTGTCGCAATAATCTTTTTCAAAACCGCTTATCATCGCAGACCAGCCGTATGTTCCATAAAAGAACAAAGTTGTTGCTTCTAACTCATCTTGATCTGAATTAGCTTTAAAGGGAACAGAAATGAAGTGATCAATTAATTCTGAAAGCATTGGATCTATTCCCAATACATAATTCGATTCACCACGAATGAACGAACCATTTTCATTAAAAATGACTGCATTTCCTATCAATGCAGAATCAGACATTGTGGTAAGGGTTAAATAGTGAAACTGAGTTACAAAAGCATTGTCATCCCAAAAAACATGCTTAAATACAAGCTGGTCGCCCAATGAGTATGGATAAAAGTCTTCCTTTTTAGGAGCTTGAATTCCATAGTTTGCTCCTAGACTGTCCTTAAAGCCAAGTAGTTCCAACATTGGCGGAGCAGTAATATTGATATCCATTTGCTTGAAATCAGGAAACTCAATTAAGCCATGTTTTTTTGACAACTTCAACACACCTATGTTTCCAGTGTTTTGCTCAGAAATAGTATAGACTCTTACACTATCGTTAACACCTAAAAATGTCTCTTGACCAATAGATGTATATGTCGATTGATAAAATGATCCAAATGACTGAATACTACCTACAGGTTTATTTAAGTTTATCGAAAAATAATTTTGACGATGAATAAAAACTAAGCTAGAATCCGTTGAGATAAATTTCTGAAGTTGACAATTTGGAAGAGTTTGGCCAGAAGGTGGAAACCAAACATGAGTTGAGCATGTATCAAACTCATCTTCAAGAAACTGTCCATATAATCTGTATTCGACTGCTTCATTCAAAATTATTTTTTTGTCATTCCTAAGTTGGGTAACCACATCATTTGAAACATCAATAAAATAACTCTCTTGCCCAAAAGGAATCGGTAACCAATCTGATGTTTGCGCAACAGCATTAAAAGTGAAAAAGCAAGTAAAAACAGAGGCAAAGACCACTTTGGTCGGTGATAATCTTTTCATAAAACTGGGACATTATTCGAATAACATAGATAATAATTAATGTTATTCGTGCTTCACTTGATTTAATTTCCTTTTCAATCTATTAGGCTTTAATTCGATTTCTTCGCAATTCATGTCGCAAAGCATCATTAACAGTAAGTTCAAAAAACAGAAAACCACTGGCGTGCAGCGTTATGCGTTGGGCGTTTCTGCTTTTATTGATGATGCTATATATTTTGAACCCAAGACCAAAAACAGTCTTCTTCAAGTTTTATGGGAACAAATCTCGCTTCCGCTAAAAGCCAAAAGAGAAGGACAGTTGCTGATCAATTTCTGCAACACCGCACCATTTTGGTATAAAAACCAGATTGTGACCATACACGATATGGCGGTATTTGAAAACCCGGTTTGGTTTCGTCCCGCTTTCGCGAAATACTACCAATGGCTGTTTAAGAAGCTTGCAAAAAACGCAAAGCATTTTGTCACGGTTTCTGAGTTTTCGAAACAAGAAATTCATCGACATTTGGGCATTCCGTTGAACAATATAAGCGTGGTTCATAGTGCAGTAAGTGCAGATATTTTTGACGCGAATGCTAAAAAACCCGCATCAGCGCCAATGGAAAAATTCTTGCTTATGGTTGGCAGCCACGACCCGCGCAAGAACTTTGATTTCGTGATCGATGCTACTCAACAATGGCGTGCACAAAACCAATATCAATTGGTGATTGCGGGTAATCCCGGAAAGGCATTCGCTAAACGAGAAAAAGACAATCGAAAGGATTTAATCTGGCTGCAAGGAATGAGTGACTCTGAAATGAAGTGGCTTTATAAAAACGCACAATTGGTAATCCATCCTTCTATTTATGAAGGCTTTAGTTTAGTGCCGATTGAAGCTCATTTGCTTGGCGCAAAATGTTTGATTTCGGATATTCCGGTCCATAGAGAAATTACAGGAAAAACCGCACACTATTTTGAGCTTGACAATGCTGAGCAACTGATTCGACAAATTGATCATGCTTTGAATTCACCTTTTGAATCGAAGCCCTTGCCCTACTCTTTTGAAAAAAGTGGTGAAGCTTGGATGGAGTTAATAAAGCAAATGAATGGCTGAAACCAAACAAAGAATCTACGCCATTGGTGGTTTGGGTGCCGATCATCGTGTATTTCAACACTTAGATCTAAATGCGAAAATTCATGTTTTGCAATGGAAAGAACCAAACTTGAATGAATCGCTTTCTGATTATTCGTTGCGAATGAGCCATCAAATAGAAACTGGTTTTGAAGGTTGGCTGATCGGTGTTTCTTTTGGTGGAATTGTAGCTCAAGAAATTGCTAAAATTCGCTCGGTAAAAGTGATGTTAATATCATCAGTGGCGTACGCAAACGAAATTCCAAGGGTTTATCAATGGATTGGTAAAATGCGTTTGATTTCAATCGTTCCCGCTTTCTGTTTCAGGATACCAAAATTCTTGGCCGTTTTTCTTTTTGGAGCGGAGAATCATTCATTGTTGATGGAAATCATTCGAGATACAGATCCCAATTTTGTGAAATGGGCCTTGCAACAAATAGTTTCATGGCAAAACAAAGAAAGGCTTTTCGGTTGCCGAATTCACGGGAAGAATGACCGGCTTTTTCCGATGGTAAAGCGAATGAATATCGAGCATAAAATAAATGGCGGACATTTTATGATCGTGGATCAATCAAAAGAAATTAGCACGGTGATCAATGAAAAGTTGATCAAGTAGGATTCAATGATTTTTATCGGATTGAATCACTTGTTTTGAAAAGAAATTAAACCATTTCGAGCAATGTAGCCTTAGATTTCAATCTAGCTTTCGGTTTGCTCGAAAGGTTCTATTGGGCAAGGCTAAATTATAGATGTTGCATCCCGATGGGATGAGGATACCTTAATAATCGACTCTAGCGGAGTCGCATAGCTATAGAAAATCAATCGTACCAGAAAACATTCGACTCCGGAGGAGTCGAACATGAATTACCAGAACGGATGCACGAAACCCCAAATCGAAGCGAGACGCCCGCGTGAGGGATAGCAGCGGCATCCTCTTATTTTTTTTCGAAAAAAATAAGAGATATAGCGGATAGCCCGACCGAGTGATGAAAGAACGAGGGCGCGCCCAAATGGAGAAGATAAGAGTATAAGAATTGAAAAACAGTAGGCATTTTTAAAGATGTGATTGAGGCCTATTTGATCGAAATTTTATACTATCGCTAGACAAATGAAGGTGGCTTTTGTACATGATTGGTTTACGATTCCTGCGGGTGCCGAAAAGGTGGCGCGGGAAATTATTGACGTGATTCAACCTCATGGTGTTTTTGCGCTGTTCAGTTTTATGCCATTCATTGATTTACAACAGATTACGCAAGGTCGTGGGGTGAAAACAAGTTTTTTGCAACAGGTTCCAAAGGCAGATTTGCACTACCGGTATTTGTTGCCATTTTACCCGAAGGCGGTGCAATCGCTTGATTTGTCGGGTTATGACATCATTATTTCTTCGAGTTGGATGGCGGCCAAGGGCGTGAAAAAACTGCCGAACCAAATTCATATTTGTTATTGCCACACTCCGATGCGCATGGCTTGGGGACTAGAAACGGTGTATTTGGAGAAATACGGCTTGGAAAAAGGTTGGAAAAATTGGTTTGCCAAATTGATCATTAAACGGTTGCGCAAATGGGACCAAAAAAATGCGCAAAATGTGGATCATTTCGTGGCAAACTCGAAGTTTGTTGCTGAACGTATAAGAACTGCCTACGACCGAAAAAGCAGTGTGATTTATCCGCCTATTGACACTGAAAAATTCAGATTACATGAGCACAAACGCG
>CAZWXC010000088.1:0-8067 GCA_964637935.1 uncultured Flavobacteriales bacterium
ACCGATAATGATGGCGCTCCAAATTCATATCCAGAAGGCGATACAGATGGTGATAGTGTATTAGATCAATATGATTTAGATTCTGACAATGATGGTATTCCAGATGTAGTTGAAGCAGGCGGAACCGATTCTAACGGGGATGGCATTTTTGATGACTTAACCGACACAGATGGTGATGGATTTGCAGATGATGTAGATGGTGATGTTGGCAATGATGGAACTGCAGAAAATAGTCCAGATGCATTGCAATTAACAGGAGCAGATACAGACAATGATGGTGCACCAAATTCATATCCAGCAGGAGATACAGATGGCGATGGAATATTAGATCAATTAGATCTAGATTCAGACAATGACGGTATTCCAGATGTGGTTGAAGCAGGTGGTACTGATACTAACGGTGATGGTATTTTCGATGATCAAACGGATACCGATGGTGATGGTTTTGCAGATGATATAGATGGTGATGTTGGTAATGATGGGGCTACAGAAAATAGTGCGGATGCATTACAATTGACAGGAACAGATACAGACAACGATGGTGCTCCAAATTCATACCCAGAAGGAGATACTGATAATGATGGAATACTTGACCAGTTGGATTTAGATGCTGATGGCATTCCAGATGTAGTTGAAGCTGGCGGTACAGATGCTGATGGCGATGGCCGCTTTGATGATCAAACCGATACCGATAATGATGGTTTTGCGGACGATGTAGACGGTGATGTTGGCAATGATGGAACCGCAGAAAATAGTGCAGATGCATTACAACTAACGGGAGCTGATACCGATAATGATGGTGCGCCAAACTCGGTTGTTGCGAATGACTTTGATGGAGACGGCATTCCAAATCAACTGGATATTGATTCAGATGATGATGGTATTACCGATGTTTTAGAAGCCGGAGGAACCGATGCTGATTTTGATGGCCAAGAAGACGGAACTGGCTTAGATTCAGACAACGATGGTTTGGATGATGGTGTAGATGGTGATGTTGGCAATGATGGAACGGCTGAGAATACAGCCAACGCTCAATCAATTACGGGTGCTGATACGGATAATGATGGCGCACCAAATTCTTACCCAGTAGATGACTTTGATGGAGATGGTAAAAGAGATTTCTTAGACATCGATGCGGATAATGATGGTATTACTGACAACACTGAAGCACAATCTACGGCAGGTTATATTGCTCCAAGTGGAAGCGATGCTGATGGTGATGGTTTAGATAATGCTTATGATCCAGACAATAGTGGAACTTACATAGTTCCTACTAACACAGATGCTGCTGACAACCCAGATTATTTGGATTTAGACACTGATAATGATGGTGTTTTGGATGTAGTGGAGGGTCATGACTCGAATAATGATGGAATTGCCGATTCTGGAAGCCCTGCAAATGCTGGAATCAATTCGGGCACTACAGATGCGGATAACGATGGCTTGTATGATGGCTGGGACAACAATACCGCAAGTGTTGATCCTACTAATTCAGGATTGAATCCAACTTCGCACCCTGATGTTAATGCTCCAGGAGCAGACAGAGACTGGCGTCAAGCAGCTGACAACGATAATGATGGTATTGCTGACAATATCGATTTAGATGACGACAACGATGGCATTCCTGATATAGAAGAAAACGCAGATTGTAACAGTAAAATCTTCTTTGAGTTTTACGATGGAACTCCAGCTGGAAATACGGTAGATGCAATACCAACTTCAGGAGCTTTAGCCACGGGTGTAATAGATAACTATGATGTACAAACACTGGCTGGCTTTTTAGATATAGGTGATATTGTAACCTTCGGAATGAGATTCAAAGGCGATTTAACCATTGCAACTACTGGTACTTACAACTTCTGGACAACATCTGACGATGGTTCTAAACTTTACATTGATGGAATTCAGGTAGTGAATAATGATGGGCTTCACGCGAGTCAAACGCAAACAGGTAGTATAAATCTGACTGCTGGTGTCCATAAAATAGTGGTTCTTTTCTTTGAAAACACTGGCAATAAGAACCTTAGCGTTGAATACAGCGGTCCTTCTATCGTGCGCACCAATTTGCCTTTTTCTCTAGTCGAAGCATTTTGTGATTTGGATGGAGATGGTATTCCAAATAGTAGAGATTTAGATTCTGATAACGATGGTATTCCAGATTTAGTTGAAGCTGGTGGAGTTGACACGGATGGTGATGGGCTTGTAGATGGTTTTACAGATACTGATAACGATGGCCTTCATGATCCTTATGATGATAACAACGGTGGAGATGCAATTGCTAATTTGGATACAGATGGCGATGGGGTTGAGGATTTCTTAGACTTAGATTCTGACAATGATGGTATTCCAGATGTTGTTGAGGTAGGCGGTACTGATACAGATGGCGATGGTCGTTTTGATAACCAAACTGACACAGATGGTGATGGCTTTGCAGATATAATTGACGGTGACGTTGGAAACGATGGAACCGCAGAAAACACTGCTAATGCACTTCAAATTACAGGAATCGATACAGACGCTGATGGTATACCTAACAGCTATCCTGTTGGAGATTTTGATGGTGACGGAGTACTAGATCAATTAGACCTAGACGCAGACAATGATGGAATTCCAGATGTTGTTGAAGCTGGTGGAACTGACACCAATGGCGATGGAATTTTTGATGATCAAACGGATTTAGATGGCGATGGTTTTGCAGATGATGTAGACGGAAATCCAAATAATTCTGGTACTTCTCAAAACAGTGCAAATGCACTTCAATTAACGGGAACTGATACGGATGCAGACGGAGCTCCAAATTCTTATCCTGAGGGAGATACCGATGGCGATGGAAATTTAGATCAACTGGATTTAGATGCTGATGGCGATGGTATTCCAGATGTGGTAGAGGCTGGCGGAACTGATGCCAATGGCGATGGTTTCATTGACAACTACGTTGATGCTGATACAGATGGCTTTAATGATGTGGTAGATGGCGATGTTGGTAATGATGGCACTGCGGAAAATACAGCTCAAGCATTGCAAATAACAGGAGCTGATACTGATAATGACGGAGCGCCAAATTCAATAGTTTCTGATGACTTTGATGGCGATGGAATTCCAAATCAATTGGATATTGATTCAGATGATGATGGTATTACGGATGTAATTGAAGCTGGAGGAACCGATGCTGACTCTGATGGTATAGAAGACGGTACTGGGTTGGACGTAGATAATGATGGTTTGGATGATGGAGTAGATGGTGATGTAGGAAATGACGGAATTACCGAAAACAACCTAAATTCTCAATCAAAAACTGGATCTGACACAGATGCAGATGGCGCTCCAAATTCATACCCAGAAGATGATTTTGACGGTGACGGCAAACGTGATTACCTCGATATTGACTCAGATAATGATGGTATTACGGATAACACTGAAGCCCAAACAACATTAGGCTACACCGCACCAACCGGTTTAGATGGCGATGGCGATGGTTTGGATAATGCATACGATCCTGACAACGGAGGAACCTACGTAATTCCTGCAAATACCGATGGTACGGACAATCCAGATTACCTAGACCTTGATAGTGATAATGACTTGTATTCAGATTTGATTGAAGGACATGATAGTGACGGAAATGGTGTAGCAGACAGTGGCAGTCCAGCAAATACAGGGTTTAGTGGTGGAACTACCGATTTAGATGGCGATGGTTTGTATGATGGTTGGGATAACAATACAGCAAGTACTGATGCAACCAACACAGCCTTAGATCCAAGTTCGCACCCTGATCAAGTTAGTGTAGGAAACGATAGAGATTGGCGTGAAATTAAGGACACGGATGGAGATGGAATTGCTGATAACATAGATTTGGATGATGATAACGATGGCATTCCAGATACAGATGAATCTTTGGGTAATGACCCTGATGGTGATGAGGATGGAGATGGAATCTTGAACTGGCTTGACACGTTTGATAATGGAAACGGAGGCGATGGTTCAACCACATCTTACACAGATTTAAATGGTGATGGAATTCCAGATATCTATGATTTTGATAGAGATGGAACACCTAATCACTTGGATATTGACTCAGACAATGATGGTATAGTTGATATTCTTGAAGCAGGTGGCACCGATCTTAATCAAGACGGAAGAGTAGATTATCAAATTCCAGGTAACCCACTTTCAATGCTAGATTTAGATAATGATGGCTTGTTTGATGGCGTTGATGACAGAAATGGTCCGGTAACTAACGGATCACCACTTCCAAAAACAAATACAGATGGTAGTGGGTTATCAAATTATTTGGATATAGATGCAGATGATGACGGTATTGTTGATAATACAGAAGCTCAAACCACTGCAGGTTATATGGCACCAACTGGTCTTGATTCAGATAATGATGGATTGGATGATGCATATGACCCTGATTGCGCTCCATGTGGATTGGTATCGGGTTCGTACATTACGCCTGTAAATACTGATGGTGTCGACAAAGAAGATTATATTGATCTAGATTCTGACAATGATGGCGAATCAGACCTAGTCGAAGGCCATGATGCTGATGGTGATGGTCTGCCAGATGCTGGAAGTCCCGCAAACACAGGTGTGCCAGGTGGTATTTTTGATAACGATAACGATGGTTTATTGAATGGCTTTGATAACAATAGTTTATCTCCAGATCCAACTAATAGTGGTTTGTCAGGTTCTTCTCATCCAAACACTGATCTTGGAACCTCAGAACGAGATTGGCGCGAAGTACCATGTGCAGGAGGAAGTATAGCCTTAGTGCCTGATGACACCACAATTGTCGCCAGTGATTATTGCGAAACTTCCTCAGATTATACATATTACTACAATCCTAATGATCCAACTCAACTACTTTTTTCTATCGAACACTTCCCTGTAGGAGGAAATACAAATCCTTTTACGGTAGAGATTTCAATAGCAACAAGTATAAATCCAGCGTCAGATTCAGGAGTTTATTTTGCTGAAGATTTAGCCAATGAAGATGCCACTTTTGTAATGGGTCGATACTACAATTTCAACCTTACTTCTGGATCATTAAATGGTGCTGTAAATATTCGTTTCTACTTTGATACCGATGAGCTTGATACATTGGCAGCAGTAGCAGATAGATGGAATACAGCAAATGCTGGAGGCACGGCATTTAATAGTGGTTTGCGTTGGTTCAACATGCAAGCAGGTGATTTTGATCCTCTAACTGACATTGTTCCTACAGGGGTTAATGGTGCAACTCAGTCATATCCAGATTCTACTGGTGCAGAAGATGGTGTTGCCTTTGTGCAATTCAATATAGAATCGTTTTCAGGAGGTGGTTTAGCCTATACGATCGGAAATAATTCAATCGTGTTGCCTGTGGAGTTCTTATTCTTCGAAGCAAAACGTTTTGCAGATCATCAGTCGTTGATTGAATGGGCTACGGCAAGTGAAATTAACTCAGATTATTTTGAAGTTCAACGTTCTTTAGACCAACAGACCTGGACATCTATAGCAACCGTAAATGCGGCTGGAAATAGTAATGACCGATTGTACTACAATCAAATTGATGAGAAGGCTTTAGATGGAACTAATTACTATCGAATCAAACAAGTGGATATTGATGGAAGTGCAATATTCACGGAAGTAAAATCTGTTAGTTTTGAGTCTGATGGTCTTTGGAGTATTTATCCAAACCCAGCTTTAGATCGGGTTACGATTAGTACAACAGGAGGTTCTGTGAGCATTAAGAGCATTGTACTTTTCAGTTCGCAAGGCGAAATGCTTCAGAGATTTAATTTTGAAAATGAAAGTTCCGTTTTAGAGATTTATCTTGGAGATTATGCAGCAGGTTCATACTTGTTGCAGATTGAAACAGCTTCGAGTACATTCCACGCAAAACTTCAAAAAGTGAACTAGACTTCGTTTTTCACTGATGCTATTTTGGCCCAGTATTCTAATGAATATTGGGCCTTTTTTTGTGCTACAAACAGTTCGAAGTGTCAATTACATTTATTTGTAGGTGAATGGTGTTAACTGCAATTCCCTTTATATCGTATCCATTGTAACTCTTGTTTTGGTTGAAACTTGATTTAATTATTTGTAAGACAAGTGATTGTAATTTTTTTAAAATAAGTCTATAGTTATAATGACGCAAAAATCTTAATCACACGATTAAGTGATTTTCGGTTACTTTTTCTAAATAATAATAATACTTTCGCTTTAGTTTGGTTTGTCAATCAATCTTTTGAATATCAGATTAATATAATTATGATAAGAATACTCTTTCTTTTTTGTTTTCTATTTTTTCACTTGTCATTGATTTCACAAGTCAGTATTTCAGGTGTAATCAATACTAATACTGATGTTGCTGCTATTGGTCAGCCCGTTTGCTCTGGTTGTGGAGCTTCTTGTCGTGATTCTATTACCGTTGCCGATGGAAGTATATTTTACCCTGGAGACAGAGCGCTAATAATTCAAATGAAGGGTGCAGTGATTAATACAACTAATACTTCTTCTGCTGGACAAATTACCGATATTGGAAATGCAGGCAATTATGAATTTTTTGAGATTGAAGATGTGGTCGGAAATATTGTTTATCCAAAATTTCAGCTGATCAAAGAATATGATGGAGCGGGACAAATTCAAGTGATTAGGATTCCTAATTATGGCCAAAACACGGTAACTGTTTCAGGAACTCTTACAGCACCAACTTGGGATGAAGGAAATGGTGTAGGCGGTGTGGTTGCATTAGTGGCCAAGAAACTGATTTTGAATGCAAACATTGATGTAATCGGCTCAGGATTTAAGGGAAATCAAATGCTTACAAATGGAACTCCAGATAATTGCTCCATTGATCCAACAACTGCATACACGCTTAATTCTACTGCGACTCAAAGTTTTACAAAAGGAGAAGGGATTGTCCTGAACAATAATTCATTTAATAGAGGAAGAGGACCAAGAGCCAATGGTGGTGGTTCTGGTATTTCTGGTGATTCAGGCGGTGGCGGTGGTTCTAGCTATGGTGCTGGTGGCACGGGAGGCAAGCGCTGGTGTAACGTGAGTGGAACCGTAGCTGGTGGACTTGGTGGTGTTTCTCTAGCGCCATATTTTCCTTTAGATAAAGTCTTTCTTGGTGGCGCTGGAGGTTCTGGTTTTGTTACTACAAACAATCCTTCTGATGCCACAGATGGTGGTGGAATCGTGATCTTATTTGTCGATACAATTGTAGGCAACGGCTTTTCAATACTAGCAGATGGAACATCTCCCATAGGCGTTAATCCTGTTGGTGCTCCGGATGGAGGTGGAGGCGGAGGCGGAGGCGGAACTGTACTTCTCAAAGTTCAAGAAATTCAAGGAAACCTAAACATAAGTGTTGATGGTGGTGATGGTCAAGACTTAAATACAACTAATTATCATGGTCCAGGAGGAGGAGGAGGTGGTGGTGTTTTGTTGTACTCATTACCTTCATTACCGGTTAATGTGTCTTTTTCGGCAAATGGCGGAGCCTCAGGTGTTCACTCAGATGGTTTTACCAATGATGCACAGCCCGGACAAGCAGGCGGTACATTTTCACTTTATGTTCCTGTCGAGAACGCAAATTATTCAACGAATATTGATGATGACCCATACCCAGCAGTGTGCGACATTGATGACGATAATGATGGTATTCCAGATTATCAAGAAGTTTACAGTGGTGATCATGATGGTGATGGTCTAAGGGATTTTGAAGACAGTGATTTCTGCTTAACTTTTTTTGATGGAGTAAATGGTTGGAGTTGTGCAACCGATGGTCTTCCTGATCCTTCAGATGACTTGGATGGTGATGGAAAACCCAATTACAACGATGCAGATTTTCCGTATTGTGGAAGTTTAGTTTTTGGAGTAGATCAAATTTGCTCAAACTTTGATCCTGATGGTGATGGAATTCCGAGTCACTTAGACCTGGATAGTGATAATGACGGTATTCCCGATATTATTGAAATGGGTGGTACTGACATCAATGGTGATGGTTTTGCAGATGTAAGCACCGATACTGATGAAGATGGCCTAGTAGATTTATATGATGCAGATGACCCAGAT
>CAZWXC010000089.1:0-3540 GCA_964637935.1 uncultured Flavobacteriales bacterium
GCTGCAAAATGTGATGTGTTAGCAGCGTAGTTGTTGTTTTTCCATTGCTTCCGCTAATGCCAATGAATCGCGCATTTGAATAGCGACCAGCAAATTCAATTTCACTGATCACAGGTGTGTTTTGAGCTCGTAACGCTTTAATCAAAGCCGCTTTGTCTGGAATTCCAGGACTTTTCACCACTTCGTCCGCAGCTAAAATGCGCGCTTCGTCATGACTACCCTCTTCAAAAGCAATCTCGTTTTCATGCAAAGCTTTTCGGTACTTATCCTTCAATTTGCCAGCATCGCTCACAAACACATCATAGCCTTGTTGTTTTGCCAACAAAGCCGCTCCTACTCCACTTTCACCTGCGCCTAATACTACCAACTTCTTCATCGACTAGCGTAGTTTTAGGGTTATGATGCTGAGCACCGCGAGCATAACTCCGATAATCCAGAACCGTGAAACAATCTTGCTTTCGTGCAAGCCTTTCTTTTGAAAATGATGGTGCAATGGCGCCATCAAGAATATTCTGCGGCCTTCGCCAAACTTCCTTTTCGTGTATTTGAAATAGCCCACTTGGAGCATTACAGACATGTTTTCCACCAAAAACACTCCACAGAAAATCGGAATCAACAGTTCTTTTTTGATCGCTAAAGCGAAAATTGCGATGATACCGCCAATGGCTAAACTTCCCGTATCGCCCATGAATACTTGAGCTGGATAAGAATTATACCACAAGAACCCAATGCATGCACCTATAAAAGCACCCATGTAGATTACCAACTCTTCAGACATTGGCACATACATGATGTTGAGGTAATCAGCGAAAATGAGGTTAGAAGAAACGTAAGCGAAAATGGCCAACGTTAATCCTATAATAGCTGAAGTTCCTCCAGCCAAACCATCCAAACCATCGGTCATGTTGGCTCCATTTGAAACTGCTGTTACTACAACAATTACTACCAAAATGTAAACTATCCAAGCGTATTGACCAGCCGTGTCACCAGCCCAATCGAGCAACCAGCGATAATCGAATTCATTGTTTTTTACAAACGGAATGGTGGTTTTTGTAACGTTGGTTTCAATCCATTGTGGCTCAGTTGAAATACAGCCATCTTCCGCCACAACCTCATGAGTAAGTTCTTGGCCTGCGGCATCAAAAGCCTTATGCTTTATGGTAACCTCGCCATTAAAGTAAAGGATAGCACCAGCAATGATTCCGATTCCTACTTGACCTACAATTTTGAATTTTCCGGCAAGTCCTTTTTTGTCTTTTTTGAACACCTTGATATAGTCATCTGCAAAACCAATTGCTCCCAACCACACTGTTGAAATGAGCATCAACCAGATGTAGGTGTTGTGCAGTTTCGCGAAAAGCAGTGTGGGAATAATGATAGCCGCAAGAATGATTAAACCACCCATGGTTGGCGTTCCTTGCTTTTGCATTTGGCCATCTAGGCCAAGATCGCGCACAGTTTCGCCTACTTGCAACTTTCTGAGGTAAGAAATAATGCGTTTACCAAACACCATGCTGATGAGCAATGATGTAAACACAGCCATCGCAGTTCGGAATGTTACGTATTGAAACAATCCAGCGCCTGGCACATCCAGTTCATTGAGATATGTAAACAGGTAGTAAAACATTAGTTCGGTAGGTTGAGCATTTCGTTTAAAATCTTCAAATCGTCAAAATCGTGGCGAACGCCATTGATTTCTTGGTATGTTTCGTGACCCTTTCCTGCCACCAAAATGATATCACCAGGTTCAGCGAAAGCGGTAGCCGCTTTGATAGCTTCGCGTCTGTCTGTGATTGCCAATGTTTTCTTTGTGTGAATAATCTCAACACCAGCCTGCATATCTTTTATGATTTGCTCAGGCTGCTCAGTTCTAGGATTATCGCTTGTCAGAATAACTTTATCGCTTAGGTTACAAGCGATTTTTGCCATTTCTGGGCGCTTGCCTTTATCTCTGTCGCCACCGCAACCCACTACCGTGATTACCTTTTCATTTCCATTTTTAATGGAAGCTATGGTCGAAAGCACGTTTTTAAGCGCATCGGGCGTATGAGCGTAGTCTACAATACCAATTACTTTATCAGCATTTTGGATGTATTGAAATCTCCCGCTAGGTGGATTCAGGTTAGAAACCATGGTTAAGACCTCAATTTTATCTTGCCCAAGCAATACACCTGCAGCGTAGGTCGCAAGCAAGTTGTAAGCATTGAACTGACCGATGAGTTTTGTCCAGACTTCGCGCTCGTCCACAATTAAGTTCAACCCTTGGAAGTGGTTTTCTAAAATTTTCGCTTTGAAATCAGCATCCGTTTTAAGGGCAAATGCATACTTCTTGGCTTTGGTATTTTGTAGCATTATTTCGCCATGCACATCATCTGCATTGATCAATGCAAACGCATCAGAAGGAAGCATATCAAAAAAGCCTTTTTTGGCTTTAATATAATTGTCAAATGTTTTGTGATAATCTAAGTGATCACGTGTGATATTGGTGAAAAGTGCCCCTTTAAAACGAATACCTGCAATGCGCTTTTGATCAACAGCATGACTGCTTACTTCCATAAAAGCATACTTGCAACCAGCTTCGACCATTTGCGCAAGCAGCTTGTTTAGCCGCACAGGATCTGGAGTAGTGTGCGTTGCTGGCACATCATGATTAGCCACTTTGTTGCCAACTGTGCTGATCAAACCACACTTGTAACCAAGTGCTTTAAACAATTGAAAAAGCAACGTAACAACAGTAGTTTTACCATTAGTTCCGGTTACCCCAACCAGCTCTAAATGCTCAGAAGGATTATCGTAAAAGTTAGAGGCAATCACACCCAAAGCTTGGGCGCTATCTTTCACTTTCACGTAAGTGATAATCGGATCAATATCTTCAGGAAACTCTTCACAAATAATAATGCGCGAACCCGAAGCAATGGCCTTTGAGATGAACAAATGTCCGTCTGTTTGCGAACCACGAACAGCTACAAAAGCACTAAACTTATCTGCCTCACGGCTGTCAAAGCACACTTTTTCTACTGCTAGGTGCGTGTTTCCAATCACATCATCGATGCCCGCCTTATATAATATGTCCTTTAGTAGCTTCACGATAATTCAAGGGTTATTTTTTCGCCTTGCGTAATTTTTTTACCTGCTGGAATGGATTGTGTTTTAATCATTCCGCGACCTTTTATAGTAACTGACAACCCAGCGTTTTCTAGCAAGAACACTGCATCTTGCGCAGACATTCCTTTCACGTTTGGCACCAAGTTTTTCACGATATTTCTTCTATCGAACTTTACTCCATCTGTTCCTGTAGAAGTCACCACCCAATCATTTTCTGGATTACCAGACTCAACCTTCACATCCAATTGACTGAACACTGCGAGTAAGTCTTTTTGAGAACCGCTTTTTGAAACTGGAATTTTAGTCTGCGATTGAAATTCGTCTTGCTCCTTCAACCCATCATGAATGTTGATGCTGGTTGCATAAACCTTATCTGCGATTTCTTCGAAAATTGGCCCTGCAACGTGGCTTGCATAATAGTTACTTCTGTTTGGA